>JBQGEH010000001.1:0-3808 GCA_052039515.1 Nakamurella sp.
CGAGGCGCTGACCGAGGGGGACCGCGACGAGGACCTCGCCGTCGAGGCCGCGGTCCTGCAGGAGCAGGCTGACGACGCTCCGGGGTCGGACAGCACCCGCTGACCGAGACCGACGTCACCGCCCCCTCACTACGGATTCCGTAGTCACTCAGCTATTCTGAGTTGGTGAGCGCTCCGCATCCTGTCTGCACGCGGTTCCACCGGGCCGTGGAGCTGATCGGCGCCCGCTGGTCGGGTGCCATCCTGCGGGCGCTGTTCACCGGTCAGCACCGGTTCGCCGCGATCAAGGCGGCGATCCCGGGCCTCAGCGACACCATGCTCGCGCAGCGGCTGCGCGAGCTCGAGGCCGCGTCGATCATCGAACGGACGGTCGTCCCGACCGCCCCGGTGAGCGTCGAGTACCACCTCACCGAACGGGGGCGGGAACTCGCGCCGGTGCTCGACGCGCTGCTGACCTGGTCGCACCGCTGGATCGACCGGCCCGACGGGTCCGTCGACGCCCAGGCCGGCTGAGCCGGCACCACCCGGGGCAGCGTCGCCCTCTCCACCGCCCCCGCACCACGTCTGGAGACACCATGTCCGCACCCGTCCTGCAGATCATCGTCGGCAGCACCCGGCCGAACCGCATCGGTCCGACCATCGCCGCCTGGTTCGCCGACAAGGCGCGCCAGCACGGCGGTTTCGAGGTCGAGGTGCTCGATCTCGCCGACTTCGCGCTGCCGCTGTTCGACGAGCCGCACCACCCGAAGCTGCGGCAGTACACCCAGCCGCACACCCGGGCCTGGAGTGCGGCCGTCGACCGCTCCGACGCCGTGGTCTTCGTCCACCCCGAGTACAACCACAGCGTCAACGGCGCGCTGAAGAACGCCATCGACTACCTGCACGGCGAGTGGGCGCACAAGCCGGTCAGCTTCGTCAGCTACGGCGGTGCCTCCGGCGGCCTGCGGGCCGTCCAGGCGCTCAAGCCGGTGGTCAGCGCGTTGAAGATGTACCCGACCGCGGCCGCCGTCGCGCTCGTCGGCCCGCAGCGCCAGCTCACCGACGGCGCCTTCGTCGGCACCCCCGAGCAGGACGCCGCCGCCGCCACCCTGCTCGACGAGCTGGCCGCCCTCACCGCCGCGGTGTCACCGCTGCTGGACGCCGCCCGCGCCGCCTGAGCGTCACCCCGAGGGACCGCCCGACCCGCGGGCGGTCCCTCCGGTCACTCCCCGGGGAAGCGGATGTCGAGCGCGGCCCGGACCTCGTCCATCTGCTCCAGCGTGCCGATCGACGCGGCGAGCGGCCGCACCGGGGATTCCCGGCGCCCCTCGGCCACGCAGCGGGCGACCTCGCAGGCCTGCCAGAAGAGCGCCTCGTGCGCCCCGGCCGGCTCGTCGTAGCGCAGCACCTCACCGTCGGTGAAGCGCACCTCGAACGATCCCGGACGGTAGAACGGGTCGGTCAGCACCAGCGTCGCCGCCGCCCCGGCGACGCACGCCGACACCGGGGTGTTGCCGAGAACGCTGGTGTGCAGCACGCTCTGGCGTCCGGCGTCGTCGGTGAGCAGCGCCGAGAGCTGCCCGTTGACGCCCGACGGGTGGTCGGTGCCGGTCGCGCCGACCAGCCGCTGCGGCCCGAGCACCCAGTGCGCGAAGCCGAACACGTAGGTGCCGAGATCCAGCATCGGCCCGCCGGCCTGCGCCGGGTCCATCACCCGGCGGTGGCCCGTGAGGTCCTCACCGTTGTCGGCCATCACGGTCTGGATGTCGCCGAGCATGCCGCTGTCCAGGACCTGCCGGATGACGTCGAACTTGGGCAGCGCCGTCGTCCAGAACGCCTCCATGCAGAACACGCCCTGCGCGTCGGCCAGCGTGGCGAGCTCGCGGGCCTGTCCGGCGTTGATCGCCAGGGGCTTCTCCACCAGCACCGGCTTGCCGGCCCGCAGCGCGGTCCGCGCGCAGTCCAGATGGGCGACGTGCTCGGTGGCGACGTAGACCACGTCGACGGTGTCGCCCTCGACGAGCTCGGCGTAGCTGCCGAAAGCGGTCGGGATGCCGGTCTTCCCGGCGAACGCGGTGGCCCGGTCGAGGCCGCGCGAGGCGACCGCGACGACCTGCTGGGTGGTCGACGCCTGCAGGGCGGCGACGAAGCGCTCGGCGATCCACCCGGTGCCGATGATGCCCCAGCGCAGGGACGGTGCGGACCGGGGGTCGGGGACCCGCGACGCGGGCAGTGCCCGGGTCACCGGGCGTCCGTGGTGACGCGCACGGTCCGGCCGCCCTCACGCATCGAGGTGATGACCGCGGTGGCGACCGCACTGGCCTGCAGCCCGTCGGCCGCGGTGGCCAGCGTGGTCGGGGCACCGCTGTTCAGGCCGTCGACCCAGGCCTGCAGCTCCAGCCGGTAGGCGTCGGCGAACCGCGGCCGCCAGTCCCGGGCGTAGCCGATGCCGTGCGACAGCTCGCGGTCGCGCACCACCCGGGCCGGCTCGGCCAGCGTCACGCTGCCGGTCTCGCCGACGACCTCGCAGCGGATGTCGTAGCCGTACCGGGCGTTCAGGAAGTTCTCCACCGTGCTCAGCGCGCCGTCCTCGGTGCGCAGCAGCATCATCTGCGGATCCTGGAAACCGGCCAGCGAGCTCGGAGCCGGGGCGTGCCAGCTGACCTCCACGACCGGGGAGCCGAGCAGCCACGGCACGATGTCGAAGTCGTGCACCGCGGACCCGGTGATGAGCAGCTCGTCGTCGGCGCCCGGACCGGACGACACCCCGCGACCGATCGAGTGCACGATGAGCGGCCGGCCGATCGCCCCGTCGACGATGTCCTGGCGCATCTGGACGTAGCCCGGGTCGAAGCGGCGCATGAACCCGAGGGTGACCAGGCCCGGACCGTCACCCACCACGGCCTTCTCGACGAAGTGGACCTCGAACCGCTATCGCGGGAGGTGGCGCCGCCAGCGAGATCAGCTCCGGCTGGACGCTGTGGCAGTCGCGGCCCACGTGGAGATCGCCGGCGCGCCCAGCGGACGCGACAATCCACAGATTCGTGGATTGATGTAGCGTCAGCGGTTGTGGGCGATGTCAGGTTGGGGCTGCGCCAGAACGCCGCGCAGTTCACGCTGCTGGTGGTCGTCAACGCGCTGGTCGGCGGCATGCTCGGCCAGGAGCGGACCGTGCTTCCGCTGCTCGGCAAAGAAGAGTTCGGGCTCA
The DNA here is from genome assembly GCA_052039515.1 of Nakamurella sp. Lineage (GTDB taxonomy): Bacteria > Actinomycetota > Actinomycetes > Mycobacteriales > Nakamurellaceae > Nakamurella. Next base: position 3,188 of record JBQGEH010000001.1, read on the forward strand.
CCGCCTACACCGCCGGTCTGAGCTTCATCCTCGCGTTCGGCGTGTCCAAGGCCGCCACCAACTACTTCGCCGGCACCTGGTCGGACCGTTGGGGCCGGAAGCCGGTCCTGGTCGCGGGCTGGCTCGTCGCCGTACCGGTGCCCTTGATGCTCATCTGGGCGCCCTCGTGGGCCTGGGTCATCGTCGCCAACGTGCTGTTGGGGGTCAGCCAGGGCCTGACGTGGTCGACCACCGTGATCATGAAGATCGACCTGGTGGGACCGGCGCGGCGCGGCCTGGCCATGGGTCTCAACGAGGCCGCCGGCTACGGCGCCGTCGCGGCCACGGCGCTCGCCACCGGGTACGTCGCGGAGTCGTACGGCCTGCGTCCCGAGCCCTTCTTCCTCGGCATCGCCTTCGCCGCGCTCGGCCTCGGGTTGTCGACGCTCGTGGTCGAGGAGACCCGCGAGCACGCGCGCCTGGAGGCGGCCGGTCACGTCGCGCGTGCGGACGGCAGGCACGACCACCTCCACGGCGAGCTGACCGACGGGCAGGTCTTCGTGCAGACCAGCTTCAAGGAGCCGGCCCTCTCCTCGGCCAGCCAGGCGGGCCTGGTCAACAACCTCAACGACGGTCTCGCCT
>JBQGEH010000002.1:0-5455 GCA_052039515.1 Nakamurella sp.
GCAGCGGCGCGGGCACCGCCTCGCCCCGGCCGTAGAGATCGCGCATGTCGTCGAGGAACCCCTGCGCGTCGGGGACCTGCCGTCGCAGGAACAGCACCCAGCCGGTGTCCACGGTGGGGGTCCCGGCCGGGCCGGAGCCGCTGCCGAGGGTGCCGCCGTCGTCCAGCGCGCGGACCAGCCGGCGCAGCAACTCGTCCCGGGCGCCGCGGTCCCACACCGGAATACCGTCGGCGGTGACCGCCTGCCGCACGGCCATCAGGCCGCTCCGGTCGTGCAGCTCGAGACCGTGCAGGTACCGGCTCTCGACCTCGGGTGGGCCGGCCGGCCGCACCCGGACGCTCTGATCGGTGGGGTCCAGCTCGATCTCGACGGGCACGGTGACCATCGGATGGGCGATGCGGTCGTCACCAGGCTGCCACCGCAGGCGTCCGAAACCCCAGACCAGTTCGAGGGTCTCCCGGTCGACGACCAGTCGCTCCCGCTGCTCGAACAGGTCCCGGTGCACCGCCTTGACCGCTGCCGTCTCCGACCAGGAGACCGACCACGGACGCCAGACCTCGTCGATCCACGCATGGGCCGCAACCACCGCCGGGTCCGCCTCCGGGGACATCGTGTCGGCGTCCGCAACCGGAACCGTGACGACGGAGGGGGCTTCCAGCGGCGAGATCTCGGCCCCGGCCGCGAGCCGGTCGGCGACCGCGTCGGGCACCGGCGGTGCGGGCGGCAGGTCGAGGAAGTCGACGGTCAGCCAGTTCTCGTCGGCAGGGTGCACGCGTACCGCCGGGTGGTCGGGCAGCGACTCCTCGGGCAGCCGGTAGAGCCCGTACTGCGCGATGTCCCGCACGGGCGGGTTCCGCCGGGCGTCGTAGGCGCCGAGGAAGTCGACGAGGCTCAGCACCGCGGCCCGTCCGGCGGACGCGCCGGGCCGGTCGCTCACGCCGTCGTCCCCGGCGACCGTTCCCCCACGTACCGTTCCCCCGCTCACCGGACCCAGGGTAGGACCTGCCACCGACGGTGATTCGCCTCCCGCCGTGGTTCACGACAGGATCGGTCGATGCCCCGCCCCCCTGCCCTCAACGGAGCGACGTCGTGACCCTCGCCCACCGGGTCTCGGACCTGCGTGACCACCTGCGTTCCCAGCTGTGGCCGGGCCCGTGTGCCGGCATCCTGGTGGCGTTGATCGCCGGGGTGCTGCTGCCGGAGATGGACGCGGCCCTGGACGATCAGCTGCCCGCCGGGATCACCGACTTCCTGTTCGGCGGTGGCGCGTCGGCGGCCCGGACCGTCCTCGACGCGATCGCCAGCTCGCTGATCACCGTGACCTCACTGACCTTCTCGCTCACGGTGGTCACGTTGCAGCTGGCCAGCAGCCAGTTCTCGCCCCGGTTGCTGCGCACCTTCTCCCGGGACCGGTTCGTCCACGTCACCCTCGCCCTGTTCCTGGGGACGTTCACGTACGCACTGACCGTGCTGCGCACCGTGCGCTCGGCCGATGACGAGGGCGCCGAATTCGTCCCGCAGATCTCGGTCACCGTGGCCTTCGTCGCCGCGATCGCCAGCGTCGTCGGGCTGGTGCTGTTCCTCGCCCACCTGGCCCGGGAGATCCGGGTCGAGACCATGCTGCGCGGGGTGCACCGGGACGCCGGCCGTGCCGCCCGCCGCCTGCTGACCGACCTGCCCGAGCACCGGGTGCCGGCCCCGCTGCCCGACGTCCCCGGCCATGCCCGACTGCTGGTCGCCGGGCACGCCGGCTTCCTCACCGGGGTCGACGAACAGGCCCTGGCCGCAGCGGCCGCCGCCGCCGACGTGGTCGTGGTCATCGGGATCGCCCCGGGTTCCTTCGTCGCCGCCGGCACGCCGATCGGCCGGCTCTGGTCCCGGGACGGGACGCCGGCCGACGACGCGGTGGTCGACGCCGTCCACGACACGCTCACCCTGGGCACCGAACGCACCGACACCCAGGACTACGGATTCGGCCTGCGACAGCTCACCGACGTGACGAGCAAGGCGCTGAGCCCGGGTGTGAACGACCCGACGACCGCGGTCGACGCGCTGGGCCGCACGACCGCCCTGTTGTGCGAGCTGGTCCGGCTGCCACTCGGGCCGGTGACCATCCGGCACGACGGCGTGGACCGGGTCCACCTGCACCGCCCGGACCTGGTCGACCTGATGGAGGACGCCCTCGCCGAACCGCGGCACTACGGATCCGGAGAGCCCGTCGTGCTGGCCAGGATCCTCACGCTGCTCCGGGAGGTGGCCTGGGCGCGACCCGACGTCGTGCGGCCCGTCGTCGCGGCGCACCTGGCCGCGGTCCGGTCCGTCGTCGACCGGCAGGACTTCGTGGAGGCCGAACGACAGCGGCTGGCCAGACTCGCCTCCCAGGTCGACGCGGCGTTGGTCGGCCGGTGGGAGTTCGACTGACCGCTCAGTCCAGCGAGCCGCTCCCGTTGGTCACCGTGATGACCGCGTTGATCAGGGCGAGGTGGCTGAGCGCCTGCGGCAGGTTGCCGAGGAACGCGCCGCTGTCCGGTCGCATCATCTCGGCCAGCACGCCGACGTCGTTCGCCGTCCCCATCAGCCGGTCGAGCAGCGCGGCGGCCTCGTCGCCGCGGCCGACCAGCTCCAGGGCGCTGACCATCCAGAAGGAGCAGGCCAGGAACACGCCCTCCTCGGCGTCCATCCCGGAGTAGCGGTACAGGTGGTCGCCGGCACCCAGCTCGCGGCGCAGGGCGTCCAGCGTGGTGCTCATCCGGGGCCCACGGTCGAAGCCGCTGACCGCGTGCAGCAGGATCGACGCGTCGAGCTGGTCGGTACCCGGATACCAGACGTAGGATTGCTTCTCGTCCGACCAGGCGTGCTCGTCGACCCAGTCCCGGATACGCCCCGCCTCCGACCGCCAGCGGGACGGGTCACCCGGGATCTGACCGATCTCGCACAGGTGCACGGCGTGCTGCAACGCCTGCCAGCAGCCGAGTTTCGACGTGGTGTAGTGCCGCGGCTCGTGCAGCTCCCACATCCCCGCGTCCTTGGAACGCCAGCGGTCGCAGGCGATGTCGGCGACGTGGGCGAGCATCCGGCCGGTCTCGGCGTCGAGCACGTTGCCGTTGTCGACGTACAGCTGCACGATGCTGAACAGATCCCCGAACACTCCCAGCTGCAGCTGACCGGAGGCCTCGTTGCCGGCCACCACGGGACCGATGCCGCGCCAGCCCGGGACGTCGCGCTCGTGGAGCTCGCCCGGCGCCGGACAACCGTCGAGCTGGTAGAACACGTGCGGCTCCGGCCCGTACTCCCGCACGGTGGACAGCAACCAGCTGATCGCCCCGTGGGTCTCCTCCCGCAGCCCGAACCGGAACAACGCGGTCAGCGAGTACGCGGCGTCCCGGACCCAGGCGAAGCGGTAGTCCCAGTTCTTCCCACCGGCCACGTTCTCCGGTAGCGAGGTGGTGGCAGCGGCGGCGACCGCGCCGGTCGGTGAGTAGATGAGCAGCTTGAGCATCAGCACGCTGCGCAGCACCGCCTCCGACCAGCGGCCCTCCCAGCTGAAGTTGCCCGACCACTGCTGCCAGTTGCGGACCGTCCGGTCGATCCCGGCGTCCAGCTCGGCCGGGTCCGGCAGGTACAGCGGCTCGTCCTCGGTGGCGACGACGCCGACCAGGTGCCGACTGTCCGGTGTCGTCTCGAAGGTCAGGCTGATGTCCACATCGCTGACGTCGACCGACGTCTCGTTCAGCGAACGGACCCCGAGGGTGACGCCGTCGACCCGCAGGACGGCGCCGGCGACGGTGTCGCGCACCCACGGGGACACCGTGTTGAGGCAGGTGCCGGGCCGGACCACCGCGGTCAGTCGCACCGACCCGGTGAGACCGTCGATGCGCCGCGCGAGCTCGGCCCACGGGAGCCGTCCGGCCACCCCGGTGTTCATCGCGTCGGTGATCCGCACGGACCCGGACGCGGTGTGGAAGGTCGTGGCGAGCACGTTGGTGCTGTCGACGTAGCAGCGTTCGACCGTGAACGGCTCGTCCGGGGCGAGGGAGATGCTGCCACCGTTCTCGGCGTCCAGGATCGCGCCGAACACCGGTGCGGAACTCAGGTGGGGCAGCGGCAGCCAGTCGATCCGACCGTCCCGCGCGATCAGCGCGACGGTGCGGCCGTCGCCGATGGCGGCGTAGGAGCGGAGGTCGGCGTAGCCGTCGTCGTCCCGTTCGGACACGGGCTGCGGGCCGGTGCGCCCACCCCAGGTCAGCGCGGCGGGGTCGGCCGGGGAGGTGGTCACCCGATCCATCATGCCCACCGGGCCGTTCCGTCAGCCACGGCAGGCGTATCCGGCGCCCACCGGGTCCGCCCGTCCGTTCTTCCTCTCCGGGGGGTCATGCTGACGATGTGAAGCGCGATTCCGGCAGCGACGACCAGGGCGTGTCCGACCCTCCTCCGGCGGCCTCGACCCATGGCACCCGGCGCGGCAAGCGGGGCGAGGCCCGGGTGCCGCCCGCGATGGCGGTCCTGCTCGCCGCGGCCCTGTACGCGCTCCTGCCGCAGGATCTGACGGTCGGCCCGCGGTGGCTGATCCCGTCGCTGGAGATCGTCCTGCTCGTCGCCGTGGTGGGCACCGACCCGTGGCGCATCGACCGGCAGTCCCGGTTGTCGCGGACCGCGTCGCTGGTGCTCGCGCTGCTGATCATCGCCAGCAACCTCTGGGCGCTGGGGTTGCTGGTCGCCGGGCTGGTCGGCGGCACCGAGTCCGACGGCGGACAACTGCTGGTCGCCGGGTTGCAGGTGTGGGCCACCAACGTCATCGCGTTCGGACTGCTCTACTGGGAACTGGACCGCGGCGGACCGGTCTCGCGGGTCCGGTCGTCGCGGGACCGGCTGCCGCTCGCCGACTTCCGGTTCACCCAGGACGAGACACAGGACACCGTCGTCGAGGTCGCCCGGGGGTCGAGTCGGAGGGCGGACTGGATCCCCACTTTCGTCGACTATCTGTATCTGTCGACGACCAACTCGAGCGCCTTCAGCCCGACGGACACGATGCCGTTGACCAGCCGCGCGAAGTTGTTGATGGCCCTGCAGGCCACCGCGGCTCTGTTGACCTCCCTGCTGGTGGTGGCTCGCGCCGTGAGTGCCCTCGGGTGAGGAGGGGGCCGACGGACCGGCGCCGACCGCTCGGTGTGCCACCGCGCACCCGCACGCCCGTAGCGTGGGCAGCGACCGCGGGTGGGCCGCGACCGAGCGGAGGTGCGGGGTGCCACAGCGCCGCGTGGTGGTGATGGGCGCCGGCCCCGCCGGGCTGGCCACGGCCGCCGCCTGCGTGGCCCGGGGGCTGGCGGTCGACGTCGTCGCTCCCCATTTCCGGCCCTGGTCGCCGACCTACGGTCTGTGGGCCGACGAGCTGCCCGCCCTGGAGGCGCTGCTCGATCCGGCGGACGCCGGTACGGCGGGCCGCCGCTACCCGGCC
>JBQGEH010000003.1:0-2086 GCA_052039515.1 Nakamurella sp.
CCCGTCACCGGCCGCACCCGTGACCCCAGCGCCGCCCCGGGCGGCCCGCCGCCCGGTCCCTCCCAGTCAAGGAGCACCCGTGAAGACCCTGGACGACCTGCTCGCCACCGATCTCTCCGGCCGGACCGTCCTGGTCCGCGCCGACCTCAACGTGCCGCTGGACGGCAGCACGATCACCGACGACGGCCGCATCCGGGCGTCGCTGCCGACCCTGCAGGCGCTCACCGGTGCCGGCGCGAAGGTCGTCGTCACCGCGCACCTGGGCCGTCCGTCCGGCACCCCGGAGGAGCGCTACAGCCTGGCCCCCGTGGCGGCCCGGCTGTCGGAGCTGCTCGGCGCCGACGTCGCCTTCGCCACCGACCTGGTGGGGGAGTCGGCGAAGGACGTCGTCGCCGGACTCACCGACGGTCAGGTGGCGCTGCTGGAGAACGTCCGCTTCGACGCCCGCGAGACGTCCAAGGACGTTGCCGAGCGCGGCGCGCTGGCCGACGAACTGGTCGCCGTGGTCGGCGCCGACGCCGCCTTCGTCTCCGACGGCTTCGGTGTGGTGCACCGCAAGCAGGCGTCGGTGTACGACGTCGCCACCCGGCTGCCGCACTTCGGTGGCTACCTGGTCAGCACCGAGACCGACGTGCTGCGCCGGCTCACCACCGACCCGGAGCGCCCGTACGTGGTCGTCCTCGGCGGCTCCAAGGTGTCGGACAAGCTCGGGGTCATCACCTCGCTGCTGCCCGAGACCGATCGCTTCATCATCGGCGGCGGCATGGCCTACACCTTCCTGGCCGCCCAGGGGTACGGCGTCGGGGACTCCCTGCTGCAGGCCGACCAGGTCGACACGGTCAAGGCGCTGCTCGAGGAGAACCGCGACAAGATCGTGCTGCCCACCGATTTCGTCATCGCCGACGCCTTCGCCGCCGACGCGAACACCCGGGTGGTGCCGGCCGACCAGATCCCCGACGGCTGGATGGGCCTGGACATCGGTCCCGAGTCCCGCGCCGCCTTCGCCGAGGTCCTCGCCGACGCGAAGACCATCTTCTGGAACGGCCCGGTGGGCGTGTTCGAGATGGAGGCGTTCGCCGACGGCACCCGCGCGGTGGCCGAGGCGATCGCCGCCAGCGACGCCTTCTCGGTGGTCGGCGGCGGTGACTCGGCCGCGGCCGTGCGCACCCTGGGCGTCGACGAGACCGCGTTCTCGCACATCTCGACCGGCGGCGGTGCGTCGCTGGAATTCCTCGAGGGCAAGGAACTGCCCGGCATCGCGATCCTGGAGAGCTGACACATGACCCGCAAGACCCTCATCGCCGGCAACTGGAAGATGAACCTCAACCACCTCGAGGCCATCGCCGTCGTCCAGAAGCTCGCCTTCACGCTGCCCGAGAAGTACTTCAGCAAGGTCGAGGTCGTCGTCCTGCCGCCCTTCACCGATCTGCGCTCGGTGCAGACGCTGATCGACGGCGACAAGCTCGGCATCGTGTACGGCGCCCAGGACCTGTCGCCGTTCGACTCCGGCGCCTACACCGGCGACATCTCCGGCCCGATGCTGGCCAAGCTCGGCTGCAGCTACGTGGCCATCGGCCACTCCGAGCGGCGCGAGATCCACGAGGAGGACGACGCCGTCGTCAACGCGAAGGTCAAGGCGGCGTTCAAGAACGGCATCGTCCCGATCCTGTGCGTCGGCGAGGGCCTTCCGGTCCGCGAGGCCGGCAACCAGGTGCAGCACTCGGTCGACCAGCTCAAGGCCGCCCTGGACGGCGTCCCGGCCGAGCAGGCCGCCACCGTGGTGCTGGCCTACGAGCCGGTCTGGGCCATCGGCACCGGCCGGGTCGCCACCCCCGAGGACGCCCAGGAGGTGTGCTCGGCGCTCCGTGCGGCGCTGACCGAGCTGTACACCGCCGAGCTCGCCGACGGCGTGCGGATCCTCTACGGCGGGTCGGTCAAGTCCGGCAACGTCGCCTCGATCGTCGCCCAGCCCGACGTCGACGGTGCGCTGGTCGGCGGCGCGAGCCTGGACGCGACCGAGTTCGCCACCATCGCCGCGAACTCCGTCGGCGTCGTCGCCTGATCCGGTCCGGCCCGTCCGTTCCCG
>JBQGEH010000004.1:0-2003 GCA_052039515.1 Nakamurella sp.
ATCCGGGCGCTGGGACCGGACCTCCCGCAGCCACGGATCGTCGCGCTCACCGCCAGCGTCACCACCGAGGACCGGCGGGCCTGCCGGGAGGCCGGGATGGACGGCTACCTCAGCAAACCCATCCGGGCCGACGAACTGCACTCCACCCTCGCCGACATCGCCGCCGAGCTCGACGACGCCGCGATCCTCCCGGACACCGACGCGGTCGGGGCCGAAGAGGCCGTCGGGTCGGTCGGGGACTCCGGGCCGCCGGTGGACGACCCGACGGCGGCGGAGCCGGCGCTGGACGAGGAGCGGTTCTCCGAGATCGCCGAGCTGCCGGACGAGATCCGGCTGCCGATGATCCGGTCCTGGCTCGCCGAGGTCGTCGCGTTCGACACGGCGCTGCGGGCCGACCTCGCCGCCGGGGACCTCGACGCCGTGCGGTTCCGCTGCCACCGGCTCAAGGGCAGCAGCGGCACCCTCGGCGCGATGGCGGTGTCGCGCGGCTGCGCCGTCATCGAGGACGCGATCCGCACCGGCGAACCCGTGGACCCCGCCGGGGTGGCGCACCTGGGGCGGCGGCTGCGGGAGGTCGTCGACCTGCTGGCCGCACGGGGCTTCCACCCCGCCGGTTGACGCGGTCCGCGGCACACCGGGGCTGAACCGAGACAGCCTGCGGGACCGGTTCATCGGTGCCACGCTGGACCGGTCGACCCTCGATCGGAAGGTGACCGGTGACCCTGCGACCCCCCGGAACCGACGCTGCGGCCGTCACCGGTGCCGCCGCCGACCGGGACGCCGCGGCTGGACCGGCCGGGCCCGACGACGAGACGCTGCGGCGGTCCCTCGCCGGCGCCGAGGACCGGCTGTCGCAGGCGATGCTCGCAGGTGACGTGGCGACGCTGGGGGAGTTGCTCGACGACCACGTCGTCTACACCGGCCCCGACGGGCGGCAGGTGTCCAAACAGCAGGACCTCGACGCCTACTCCAGCGGCGCCGTGGAGATCACCGCCTACGACGAGCAGCACCGCTCGGTCCGGGTGATCGGCCACACCGGCATGACCTGGATCCTGACCGAGGTCCGCGGCCGCGCCGGCAACCAGGCCTTCGTCGCCCGGCTGCGCTACACCCGGACCTGGGTCTTCGAGGCCGGCTGGCGGGTGGTGGCCGCCCACGCCAGCCTGGCCCACCCGCGCTGAACCGGCCGGTCCCGCCCGACTCCGCCCGCCGGAGAGGCTGGCGCAACAGCTGTCACACGGTGCACAATGTCCCCACCACCCGGAGACGGCTGCTCCCACGTCGGGGAAGACGACGGAGCACAGCGAAGGGTGAGACACATGCAGACGAGTGGCGTCATCTACGTCCATTCGGCGCTGCCGGCGATCTGCCCGCACGTCGAGTGGGCGCTCTCGGGCATCCTCAAGACGAGGGTGTCCCTGTCCTGGACGGCGCAGCCGGCCGCACCCGGCCAACTGCGCGCGGAAGCGTCCTGGGTGGGTGAGCGCGGGACCGGTGCGCGGCTGGCGGCTGCCCTGCGCTCGTGGAAGATGCTGCGCTTCGAGGTCACCGAGAACCCCAGCGCGGGCCAGGACGGTGAACGCATCTGCGTCGTCCCCGGCCGTCCGCTGTGGCGGGCGACCATGTCGGCCAACGGCGACGTCCTCATCGGTGAGGACCAGCTGCGGTCCCTGGTGCTCGCCCACCCCTCGGTCGACGCCCTCCGGCACGCGCTGTCCCAGGCGCTCGGCGAGCACATCGACGACGAGCTCGAGGCGTTCCGCAGCGCCGGCGAGGGCTCCGAGGTGACCTGGCTGCACCAGGTCGGCTGACCCGGTCCGGCGCCGTCACCCGTCGCCGCGGCTGCGGGCGGATGGGAGACTGGGACACGGTCGGCGGCAGGTCCGACGGGCAGCGGCAGGACGGGGTCGACAGGTGACGGGTGACGCGGCGTCCCGCCGGCTCACCGCCATCCTGAGCGCGGGACTCGTCCTGGTCGTCGTCCTCGGGGTCGCGCTCGGCAT
>JBQGEH010000005.1:0-2902 GCA_052039515.1 Nakamurella sp.
CCGGCGATGACGAGACCGTCCATCCGGCGCAGGATGTCGACGGCCCGGTCACCGACGCCGAGCGGTGGTATCAGCACAGGTGTGCCGCCACCGCGTCGCACCGCGTCGACGTACGCGGCGGGCAGCAGGGTCGCGTCCACCCCCGTCCACCGTCCCCAGGTCGCGGGTTGGCGGTAGGTGGTGACGCCGATCAGGGGGCGATTCATCGGAGCCAGTGTCGGTGACCGGCTGTCGCCGTGCACGTCGGCCCCGGTCAGTCGCTCCCGGTGCCGGTGTCGGCCAGATCGCTGCAGAGGTCGACGACCTCGACCCGCAGGGGTGTCGTCGGCAGCGGCGGACCCTCCGCGTCGGCGAGGGCGGCGAGGTCGTTCTCGGCGACGCCGAAGGCGCGGAAGAACACCAGACGCGAGTCGCGCATGCAAATCTCGTCGAACCCGTCACGGACGGTCCGGCGCAGGACGGCGGTCAGCAGGCCGTGACCGAGATCTGCGGCCAGGGTGGCGTCGGGGACCCGGAATCGGCCCGACTCCACGGCCTGCCGGAAATCGGCAAGCGAATGGGCTGCCGCCTGCCGGCCCACGGAGCCGTCCCGGGCCAGGAGCCGCAGGAGCAGCGCGGCACAGACCGGGTCCGTACTCGACCGTTGGACCTGGTAGGTCAGACGCCGCCCGAGGCGTTCGGCCGCGTCCGGACAGGTCGCGTCCCACCCATGCATCTCGACGTTCAGCCGGGCGCCGACGGCGAACGCCACGTGGTCGAGAAAGGCGTCCATCGTCGGGAAGTGGCGGTAGAACGTGCCCCGCGACATCCCGGCTGCCCGCAGGATGTCGTCGACGACGAGGCTTTCCACCGGGCCTTCGCCCGAGATGTCGAAGAACGCCTGGACCAGTCGTCGGCTCGTCCGGTGCCGCCGCAGCCGGGCGGTGCGGCGGCGGAAATCCTCGACGGGTTCGTCGGCACCGGTGGTCATGCCGCCATCCAACCGCGTTCAGCCGGTCGGCCGGGGCGGCTCCAGACGAGGACCGACCCGCGGATCAACCAGGTATCGGAGCGTCTGTGCGGGGGCGGGGACGTCGCCCACGACCAGATCGTCGGTGTACCGGCCGATGTCGTCACCGGTGAGCCACGAGGGGTTGTCGATGCCGGCCGCCTGCCGGGCCCGGGTGCGGACCATGCCCAACACGAGCGCGTAGATACGGGGTCCGGTCGGACGCAGCTGGTCGGCCAGGGTGCGCAGCAGCGAGCGCATGGCCGCATTGGTCGAACCCATCAGGGGGTTCTGCGGGAAGGGGATCTCGGCACTCATGCCGAGCACGGTGACCACGGCTCCGGCGGGCCGGACGAGGGGGACCAGCTTGCGCAGGGCCCGCAGCCCACCCAGCTCGTTGACCTCGATCATCTGTCGGACGTCCTCGTCGGGGATGTCGAGCACCGTTCCGCGGTGCGCGTGCCCGGGGTCGCCGATGGCGATCAGGACGCCGTCGAACGTTCCGGCCCGGGCCGTGAACCAGGCAGCTGCGGACGCGGCGGTCACGTCGGCGACCACCGCCTCGATGGGCCCGGGCAATCGCGCGGCGAGCGCGTCCAGCCGTGCGGCGTCGCGGCCGACCGCGACCACCTCGTTCCCGGCCCGCAGGAGCGCCCGGCAGGCCCCCTCGCCGATACCCCCTGTCGCCCCGGCCACCAGGACCCGTCGGCCGTTCGCCGGCGCGGTCACGAGAACACCTGGGCCATCGGACCGAGCAGTTGCTCCTCCTCGTAGGCCAGGTGGGCGCGCAGGACGGTGGAGAACTCCGCCAGCGTGTGTCGGAGGGCTGCGCGTCCGTCGTCGTCCGCGACGGCCAGGGCCACCAGGGCGCCGTCCAGGCGTTCCAGCAGGTCGTGCACGACGACGTGCTCCCGTTCCAGCCGATCCAGGACATCGCCCAGGTCGGGTCGGGCGCTGCGGAGCAGCGGGAAGATCTCGTGGTCCTCGCCGTAATGGTGCTGGGCGACGGCCAGGCAGTGCGCCGAGCAGTAGGCACCGGTCGTCCAGTCGTGGCGGCGCAGCGCGAGCCGCTGGAGATCGCCGCGGGCTCCGGCGATGTCGACGCGTCCGGCGAGCGCCTCGTCGACCAGTCGGCTGACCTGAGCCAGTTCGCCGCGCAGGCCGTCGTGCACCGTGACCAGTGATCGGGCGGCGGCGCGACCACGTTCGGTCGGTGCGGTGTCGTCGACTTGTGGGGTCTGCAGTTCCATCGACACCCCCCTTCGGCTCAGTCAGAATGACGTAGTGTCATTATGACCGTTCTAGGGGATGCGCGCCAGAGCGACGTCGGCCGCATGTCAGAGCAGGGCGGCCTGGCGTTCGCTGAGGAACCTGGCCTCCGCCTCGTTGCCCGTCAGCGCCAGAGCCCGGTCATAGGCGGCGCGGGCGTCTGCGGGCCGATCGAGTTGCGCGAGGACCTCGGCCCGGGTGGCGTGGAAATGCTGGTAGCGGTCCAGTTGGTCCGCGGCCGGCGACATGACCAGCTCGTCCAGCACCTGCAGGGCGGCCGCCGGGCCGTCGGTCTCCAACACCGCGACGGCCCGGTTCACCGCGACGACGGGACTACCGGTGGCGGCCAGCAACTGGTCGTACAGCGCGCGGATCTGGCCCCAGTCGGTCTGACTCGCGTCGGCCGCGTCAGCATGCACGGCGGCGATGGCGGCCTGCCACTGGTAGGGCCCAGGGCTGTTGCGACGCAGACAGTCTCGGACGATCGCATGTCCCTCGATGATCAGCGGACGGTCCCAGCGGCCGCGGTCCTGGTCGGCCAGTCGGACCAGCCGTCCACGGTCGTCCAGACGCGCGGGACGACGGGCCGCGGTCAGCAGCAGCAGGGCGAGCAGCCCACGGGCCTCGGGCTCGTCGGGCATCAGT
>JBQGEH010000006.1:0-12594 GCA_052039515.1 Nakamurella sp.
AGCGGCGGCCCCATCGGCGCTCCCGCGCCGCCAGTCTGGGTCCATGACCGACGACACCCGTCCTCCCGGACACGATCTCGACGAACAGCTCTACCGCCGGCTGTTCGACCGGCGCACCCTGATGCTCGGGGAGCCGCTCGAGCACTGGAACGCCAACCGGCTCTGCACCGGCCTGCGGCTGCTGGCCGCCGAGGACCCGGTCGCCGACATCCGGCTGCTGATCAACTCCCCCGGTGGCTCCGTCCCCGGGATGCTCGCCATCCGCGACTGCATGCGCGCCATCGCCAACGACGTGGTCACCGTCAACCTCGGGATGGCCTACAGCGCCGGCCAGTTCCTGCTCAGCGCGGGCACCCGCGGCCGCCGCTACGCTCTCGCCCGCTCGAAGGTGCTGCTGCACCAGGGGTCCGCCGGGATCGGCGGCGCCGCCCAGGACATCGCCATCCAGGCCGACGATCTACGGGCCACCCGCGGCACCGTGCTCGCGCTCATCGCCGAGGACACCGGACAACCGGTGGACGTGGTCGAACGGGACTCCCGGCGGGACCGGTGGTTCAGCGCCGAGGAGGCGCTGGCCTACGGCTTCGTCGACCACATCGTGACCGCCGCCGACGACGTGCTGCCCGCGCCGAAGCACCCCATCGGGCTGGGGGCGGCGCGATGAGCGGCTACACCATCCCCTACGTCACGACCCGGACCAACCAGGGCGAGCGCACCGTCGACGTCTTCAGCCGGCTGCTGTCCGACCGGGTCGTCTACCTCGGCACCCCGATCGACGACGGCGTCGCCAACGCGGTCATCGCCCAACTCATCCACCTCGAGTCCGACAGCCCCGACCAGCCGGTCAACCTCTACATCAACTCCCCCGGCGGCTCGATCCCGGCGACGCTGGCGATCTACGACGCGATGCAGTACATCCGCAGCGACGTGGAGACCACCTGCGTCGGGCAGGCGGCGTCGACCGCGGCGATGCTGCTCGCCGGTGGGGCACCGGGGAAGCGGCGGATCCTGCCGCACGGCCGGGTCGTGGTGCACACCCCGGCGTCCGAGGGTCGCGGCGCCATCCCCGATCTCATCCTGGAGGCCGACGAGGTGGCCCGGGTGCGGGCGATGCTCGACGAGATCCTGGCCGAGCACACCGGCCGCACCCCGCAGCAGATCCGTGACGACACCGAACGCGATCTCATCCTCACCCCGGACGCCGCCGTCGCCTACGGGGTGGTCGACGCGGTGCTGGCCCGCCGGGTCCGGTGACGCTCAGGCGGCCAGGCAGACCGGGCCAGTGGCGGCCCGGGGCGCCAGCCGTTGTCCGGCGCTGCGGGTGAGGTCGGCGACGGTCAGGCCCAGGGCGCCGGCAACGGCCGACAGGATCTCCGAGGACGGGTCCTTGCGGCCGCGCTCCAGCTCCGACAGGTACTGAGCGGACAGTCCCGCCCGGTCGGCGACGTCGGCGATCCGCTCCCCGCGGGTCCGCCGCTCGTCACGGAGCTGGTCGCCGACGGCTTCCCGCCAGAGCCGCTCGGGGCGGGCGGGGCGGGGCCGGAAGGCGATGACGTTGTCCATGGCTGGACGGTAGGCGGCGCACCGGCCGGCGGAAACGCTGTTCGCTCTCAGCCGATCCGGGGCCGGCGATCCGGGCGTGGCGGGCCCCGGCGGGGCTCGCAACCCGTTGCGCAGGTCGCGGTGCAAGGATGTGCCACGTGACCACACCCAGCACCGGAACCCGCAACCCGCGTCTGCTGACCGTGGAGCAGCTGCGCACCCGCATCGACGAGGGCACCGTCGACACCGTGGTGGTGGCGTTCACCGACATGCAGGGCCGCCTGCAGGGCAAACGCCTGCACGCCGCGTTCTTCCTGGACGAGGTGCTCGGCCACGACACCGAGGGCTGCAACTACCTGCTCGCCGTCGACGTCGAGATGAACACCGTCCCCGGCTACGCAATCTCCAGCTGGGAGAGCGGCTACGGCGACATGGTGTTCACCCTGGACCTGGACACCATCCGGCTCATCCCCTGGCTGCCGGCCACCGTGATGATCCAGTGCGATCTGACGACCATGGACGGCACCCCGGTCGCCGAGTCGCCCCGGACGATCCTGGCCACCCAGGTCGGGAAGGCCGCCGAACGCGGTTGGACCGCCTTCGCCGGCACCGAGCTCGAGTTCATCGTCTTCGACGACACCTACGAGTCCGCCTGGAACGCCGGCTACCGCGACCTGACCCCGGCCAACCAGTACAACGTCGACTACTCGATCCTGGGCACCACCCGGGTCGAGCCGCTGCTGCGCGACATCCGCAACTCCATGTACGCGGCCGGCATGGTCGTCGAGTCGGCCAAGGGCGAGTGCAACTTCGGCCAGCACGAGATCGCGTTCCGCTTCGCCGAGGTGCTCGAGACCGCCGACAACCACTCGGTCTACAAGAACGGCGCCAAGGAGATCGCCGCCCTGCACGGGAAGTCGCTCACCTTCATGAGCAAGTTCAACGAGCGTGAGGGCAACTCCTGCCACATCCACCTGTCGCTGCGCGGCACCGACGGGTCGCTGGTGTTCGACGACGGCCACGGCGGACGCACCCCGCTGTACGAGCACTTCATCGCCGGCATCCTGGCC
The DNA here is from genome assembly GCA_052039515.1 of Nakamurella sp. GTDB lineage: Bacteria > Actinomycetota > Actinomycetes > Mycobacteriales > Nakamurellaceae > Nakamurella. The sequence continues at coordinate 2,613 of JBQGEH010000006.1, forward strand.
ACGATGGCCGAGTTCACCCTGCTGTACGCGCCGAACGTCAACTCCTACAAGCGGTTCGCCGACGGCTCGTTCGCCCCGACGACGGTGGTCTGGGGCCTGGACAACCGCACCTGCTCGATCCGGCTGGTCGGGCACGGCAACGGGGCGCGGCTGGAGAACCGGCTGCCCGGCGGCGATGTGAACCCCTATCTGGCCATCGCCGGCATGCTGGCCGGCGGCATGTACGGCATCGAGCACGAGTTGCCGCTGGAGCCCGAGCAGGTCGGTAACGCCTACACCTCCGGCAAGCCCACGGTTCCCCGCACCCTGCAGGCCGCCCGGGACCTGTTCCACGGCTCGGCCATCGCCCGGGCCACCCTCGGCGACGCCGTCGTCGACCACTACGTCCACGCGGCCGACACCGAGCTGGCCGCCTTCAACGCCGCGGTCACCGACTGGGAGCTCCGCCGCGGATTCGAGAGGCTCTGAGTGACCATCGATTTCGCCGACGGCGGCATCAGCACCCTGATCTCGCCGGTCACCGGCACCCCGCTGCAGGAGGTCGGGCTGGCCTCGGCCGCCGAGGCCGACGCCGCCATCGACCGGGCCGCCGCCGCGTTCCCGGCCTGGCGGGCGGTCGCGCCGGGTGACCGGGCCGGGCTGCTGCGTCGCTTCGCCGCCGTGGTCGACGACCACCTGGAGGAGCTCGCCCAGCTCGAGGTCCGCAACGCCGGCCACACCATCGGCAACGCCCGCTGGGAGGCCGGCAACGTCCGCGACGTCCTGCAGTACTTCAGCGGCGCACCGGAACGGCTGTCCGGACGGCAGATCCCGGTCGCCGGCGGCCTGGACGTGACCTTCCACGAGCCGCTCGGCGTGGTCGGCGTCATCGTGCCGTGGAACTTCCCGATGCCCATCGCCGGCTGGGGTTTCGCGCCGGCGCTGGCCGCCGGTAACACGGTGGTGCTCAAGCCCGCCGAGGTCACCCCGCTCACCGCACTGCGCCTCGGTGAGCTCGCGCTGGAAGCCGGGCTGCCGCCGGACGTCTTCACCGTCATTCCCGGCAAGGGGTCGGTGGTCGGGCAGCGCTTCGTCGACCATCCCGCCGTCCGCAAGATCTGCTTCACCGGGTCGACGTCGGTCGGCAAACAGATCATGGCCGGCGCGGCCGACCAGCTGAAGCGGGTGACCCTGGAACTCGGCGGCAAGAGCGCCAACATCGTCTTCGACGACGTCGACATCGCCCAGGCTGCGGCGGCCGCTCCCGGCGCGGCGTTCGACAACGCCGGTCAGGACTGCTGCGCCCGGTCCCGGGTGCTCGTGCAGGCGTCGGTGTACGAGGAGTTCCTCGGCCACCTGGAGACCGCGGTGTCGGCGATCGCCGTCCGCGACCCCGCCGACCCGGGATCGGAGATGGGGCCGTTGATCTCGGCCGGCCAGCTGTCCGCCGTGCGCCGCTACTCCGACGCCGCCGACATCGCCGTCCGGGGTAGCGCGCCCGACGACGGGGGCTTCTGGCACGCCCCGATGGTGGCCCTGCCGCGCTCGGTACGCGACCCGGTGTGGACCGAGGAGATCTTCGGTCCGGTGCTGTCGGTACTGCCGTTCACCGACGAGGCCGACGCGATCCGGCTGGCCAACGACACCGAGTACGGGCTTTCCGGCTCGATCTTCACCCGCGACATCGGCCGGGCGCTGCGGGTCGCCCGGGCGGTGGAGGCCGGCAACCTGTCGGTCAACTCGCACTCGTCGGTGCGCTACTGGACGCCGTTCGGCGGCTTCAAGCAGTCCGGCCTCGGCCGCGAACTCGGCCCGGACGCGCCGCAGTCGTTCACCGACGTCAAGAACGTCTTCATCAGCACCGCATGACCGACCTCGAACGACAGGGAGCAGCGCACATGTCAGGACGCCTGGCCGGGAAGACCGCCGTCATCACCGGTGGTTGCTCGGGTATCGGCCTCGCCACCGCCCGGAAGTTCGCCGCGGAGGGCGCGAAGGTCGTCATCGGTGACCTCGACACCACCAACGGGCCGCGCATCGCCGACGAGCTCGGCGGGTTGTTCGTCCGGGTGAACGTGACCGAGAAGGACGAGGTGGACGCGCTCTTCGCCGCGGCCAAGGACGCCTACGGCTCGGTCGACGTCGCGTTCAACAACGCCGGCATCTCCCCGCCGGACGACGACTCCATCCTCACCACCGAGCTCGACGCCTGGCGGCGGGTGCAGGACGTCAACCTGACCAGCGTCTACCTGTGCTGCAAGGCGGCGCTGCCGTACATGCTCGAGCAGGGCCGCGGGTCGATCATCAACACCGCGTCGTTCGTCGCGGTGATGGGCGCGGCCACCTCGCAGATCTCCTACACCGCGTCCAAGGGTGGGGTGCTGTCGATGAGCCGGGAGCTCGGCGTCCAGTTCGCCCGGCAGGGGGTGCGGGTCAACGCGCTGTGCCCGGGACCGGTGAACACCCCGCTGCTGCAGGAGCTGTTCGCCAAGGACCCGGAGCGGGCCGCCCGCCGGTTGGTGCACATCCCGCTGGGCCGGTTCGCCGAGCCGGACGAGATCGCCAACGCCGTGCTGTTCCTCGCCTCCGACGAGTCCTCGTTCATCACCGCGTCCCAGTTCCTCGTCGACGGCGGCATCGCCGGCGCGTACGTCACCCCGCTGGACTGACCGCCGTGTCCCGCCCCGTCATCGGCATCACCATGTACCGGTCGGCCGCCACCTGGGGTCAGTGGGACGACGTCCCCGCCACCCTGCTGCCTGCCACCTACGCCGCCGCGGTGTCGGCCGGCGGTGCGTCGCCGGTCCTGCTCCCGCCGTACGGGATCGCCGACGACTTCCACGGGATCGTCTCGCGGCTGGACGGTCTCGTGATCGCCGGCGGCTCGGACGTGAACCCGTCCCGCTACGGCCGCGACCCGGAGCCGATGACCGCGGGCTGGGTGGACGAGCGCGACGTCAGCGAGCTGGCCCTGCTCGACGCGGCCGCCGACATCGAACTGCCGACGCTCGGCATCTGCCGCGGCATGCAGCTGATGGCCGTGCACGCGGGCGGGACGCTCATCCAGCACGTCCCCGACGTGGTCGGCAACGACGACCACTCCCCGGGACCGGGCCGCTACCAGGACAACCCGGTCTCGGTGGTGGCCGGTACCCGGCTGGCCGAGGTGCTCGGGACCGAGGCGACCGCGCACTGCCACCATCACCAGGCGGTGGAGAGCTACCCCGGGTTCGAGGCGGCGGCGTTCAGCGCCGACGGACTGGTCGAGTCGATCGACCACACGTCGCGGACGTTCTGGCTCGGGGTGCAGTGGCACCCGGAGACCGGCACCGACCCCCGGTTGTTCCAGGCGCTGACCGCGGCGGCCGTGGAGTACCGCTCGGTCCTCTCCCGCTGAGTCAGGCCCAGCCGCCGAACACCGCCGACAGCAACGGTTCCGCGTCGATCGTCGGCAGCCCGGCGTCGGCGGCGGCCATCGTCCCGTCCGGGAACAGGTCGCCCAGCGGCACTCCGTTCCGGGCGGCCCGGCGCGACGCCCGGGTGGCGGTGAGCACCGTCGGTCCGGCGGTGATCCGGCCGGCCCCGTCGTCGGTGAGCCGCCGCAGGGTCGCCGGGTACGCCGCCCCCGCCCGGACCGGCGCGCCGACGTCCACCCGCACCCGGGCCCGGTCGGTCACCGCCGCGGTCGGCGTCCCGAGGTGCACCCGGGGGTCGTCGGTGAACCAGGCGGTCAGCTCGGGCGACGCGCCCCGCAGCCAGACCCCGGCGTCCACGCCGTCCAGCAGAGACCGCACGCACACCACCGCCGAACCCAGCGGCCAGCCGGCGACGTCGGCCTCGACGACGACGTCCGGCACCGGATAGACCTGACCCCGGCCCCGCAGCGACGGCTCCGGGATACGCCGGGCCAGCTCGCCGATCTCCCGGTTCTTCTGCGCCCGTTGCGCGTCCGGGTCGGGGGTGCGGCCGGACCAGTCGGGCCCGCAGTGCCAGGCCACCGCGTCGGGGACGTAGGCGAACACCGCGCCGGCGGTGTGCGCCCGGTAGGTGAAGTCGTAGTCCTCCCCGCCGTAGCCGACGAACGTCTCGTCGAAACCACCGATGTCGTCGAACATCTCGCGGCTGCAGGCGAGCACCGCGCCGATCAGGTGCTGGTAGCTGCGCGGTCCGGTGCGCAGCAGGTCGCCGGACGCCCGGTACTCCCGCAGCAGCCATTCCGGCTCCTCCAGCAGCACCGGCGCGGGCCCGTCCCCGGTGAACCAGGCGTGCAGCCGGTCGGCGGTCCACCCGGCGAGCTCGGCGTAGCGGCGACGCCCACCGACCACGGCGTCCGGCAGCACCGCGGGCAGCCGCGCCATCGCCGTCACGTAGCCGGGCTCGGGGACGGTGTCCCCGTCCAGCAGCACCAGCACCCGGCCGTCGGAGGCGGCGACGCCGAGGTTGCGGGCGGCGGCCGCCCGGAACCCACGGTCGTCCTGCCGGACCACCCGGACGTCGAGACCCGCTGCGGCGTCCGGGATCCGCGGCGGGACGGACGAACCGTCGTCGGCCACCACCACCTGCAGCCGGCTCGACGGGTGGGTCTGCCGGGCCAGTGCGGCGAGGATGAGTGCGAGGTCGTCCGGGCCGTCGTAGTACGGGATCACCACGCTGACGTCGGGTGTGTCCGAGCCGTCCGGGTCGACCAGGTCCCACCGGTTGCCGGGCACGGCGACCCGTCCGTCGGCCCGGCGCGCCGGGGCGGTCAGCACCCGGCGGCCGCGACGGCGCGGAGCCAGTCGACGTAGCGGCGGGCGACGACCTCGGGCCCGGGACCGGTGGCGACCCCGGCGGGCAGCCAGGTCGATGCCGGGTCCGCCAACGCCTCCGTGACCCGCTGCCGCAACTGCCCGGGTTCGTACAGCCACAGGCAGCCGGGGCGGCGGGCGGCGATCTCCCGGGTGTAGTCACCGGCCAGGGCGAGCGGCCGGCGGCCGGCGGCGATCCAGGAGTTGATCGAGCCGGACGCCGACACCTGGGCCGCCGGCGCCACCGGGACGTCGACCGACCGCAGCAGCGGGTCGACGTCGGCGTCAGGCACGTAACCGGTGACCGCGAACTCCAGACCGTGCACCCGCGCCAGCTCCCCGAGGTCGCCCAGCAGGTGCTCGTGCCCGGTGGACGCCCGCCCGACGGCCAGCAGCCGCACGGCGGGGGTGATGCCGGCGAGTTCCTCGAGCACCTCGACGTGTCCCTTGCCGGGGTACAGGAACCCGAAGACACCGACCGTCGGCGTGCCGCCGGTGACCGGTCGCGGCCGGGCCGCTCCGTCCCAGGGGGCCATCGGCGCGACCGGCAACGGGATGACCGTCACGTGCGGCGGGGTGGCGTCGGGGTCCGCGGCCAGCACCGCCCGGGTGAGCAGGTCGGCTTCGTGCCGGCTCGAGACGGCGATGGCGGTGGCGACCCGGGCGACCGCCGCGTAGGTCTCGGCGCGGCGCCGGTACAGCACCGGGGAGACCGCGGTGTGCGGCAGGTCGTGCAGGGTGACGGCCAGCCCGATGCCGCGCGCCCGGAGCCGGCCCGCGACGTCCACCAGCCGCTCCCGCGCCGTCGCCGTCGAATCGGCGAACAGCCAGTCGTTGACCTGGAGGTACACCAGGCGGGTGTCGTCGGGCAGTCGGTCCAGCAGGGCGGGCAGCGCCGCCGGGCTGGCCGCGACCAGCGCGCGGCCACCGAAGCCCAGCTCCACCGCGCTGTCGAACAACCGGCTGCCGAAGAGGGTCACACCGTGGTCGGCGGGACCGCACCAGGCCATCACCACCCGCTCCCCGGGGGGCCGCCGGAGCGTGTCGGGTCGGGGCGCGACGAGGGTCATGCCGCCCACCCCAGCAGGGCCATGGTGTCGCGGTGCCGCTCGAGCCCGGCGGCGAGCACCCAGGGGTTGTCCCGGTACCAGCGCTCCTGCGCGGCGCGCACCTCCGACGCCGGGACCGGTTCCCCGCGCACCGTCCAGTCCAGGGTCGGCGCGGCGTCGATGGCCAGCGCGGTCAGCGTCGGCGGCTCCACCGGGGCCACCACCTCACCGAGCAGGACCCGTCCGGGATCGTGGGCCACCGCGGGCACCCCGATCGCCTCCTGCAGGCGGCGGGCCACCGCGATGAGCACGCGGTTGCCGGGGTGGTTGATGGTGAGCATGTCGCCGGGCCGGGGCTCGGCGAGGACGTCGGACACCCCGACGTCACAGTCGCGCTCCTCCCGGCGGGCGAGCTCGGCCACCGAGGCCGCGGCGACCTCCCGCAGGGCGGCGGGATCGTCGACCCTGGCCCCCGGGGGCAGATCTGCGGCGGCGGCCAGCGTGCGGACGTCGTGGTAGGGCACCACCGGTGGGTTGCGCCCGGGGTCCCGGGGGTCGCGGACGGTCACCTGCCAGGGGTGCAGACCGGCGTAGCGCATCACCGGCCAGCGGATCACCCGGGCGCCGGCGGGCAACAGCGCGGTCAGTTCCCGGGTGCCGAGGGTGAGGTCGCGGTAGCCGTCCCTGACCGGCTGGCTCAGCAGCACGTCGCAGCGTGCGAGCAGCCGGCGCAGGTGCGGCAGGTCGTCGGCGGTCAGCTCGAACACCGGCGGGATCCGCACGGTGCGGCCGGCGAGCTCCGGCGCCTGGGAGACGAGGACGCGGACGGCTTCCGCCTGGCAGTTGCCGTGCACCAGCACCACGGGGCCCGACGCGGTGTCCGTGCCGGCGTCGGCGGGCAGGCCGTAGAAGGTTCCGTAGTGTCGCGTGCGACCGTCGATCGTGGACACGTGGAGCCTCTACCCGTTCCCGCCCGGTCGAAACGACGCCCCGTCCACGGCCGCGGGCGCACAGGTCAAGGGAGAGCACGCATGTCGCAGGGCACCATCCGGGTCGCGTCCATCCCGTCGGCGCACCCGTACGTCGAGCACCTGTCCGATCCCGACGGCGACGCCGTGGTCCGGCTCCCCGATCCGGTGCCGGCGGTGGCCGACCCGTTGCCCGGCCAGTGGTGGCCCCCGGTGATGCTGGAGCCCGCGTGGGTGCTCGACTCCGCCGACGACTTCGACGTCATGCACCTGCACTTCGGGTTCGACGCCGCCGGCCCGGACCACCTGCGCCGCTGGGTCGATGCCCTGCGCCGGACGCGGAAGCCGTTGGTGTTCACCGTCCACGACCTGGTCAACCCGCACTTCGCCGATCCGGCAACGCATCTCGCGGCCCTGGACGTGCTGATCCCGGCGGCCGACGCGGTCCTCACGCTCACCGCGGGGGCGGCCGCGGAGATCGGCGGCCGGTGGGGTCGGCACGCCCGGGTGGTGCCGCACCCGCACGTGGTGCCGCTGGACCGGCCGCCCGGTCCGCCCCGGCCGGCCGGCGCCCCGTTCGTCGTCGGGATCAGCGCCAAGAACCTGCGCGCCAACATCGACCCGCTGCCGGTGCTCGCCGCACTGCTGCCCGCACTACCGGACCTACCCGGGGTGCACGTCACCGTCGACGTGCACCGCGAGGTGATGGACCCGACCCGCACCGACCCGCGGGCCGTGGCCTTCCGCGCCTTCGCCGCCGACCACGCCGACGAGCCGCGGTTCTCCGTCGTCCCGCACGGCCGCTTCACCGACGACGAGCTGTTCGACCACCTCGCGGGTCTGGACCTGTCCGTGCTGCCCTACCGCTTCGGTACGCATTCCGGCTGGCTGGAGGCCTGTGTCGACCTGGGGACGGGGGTGCTGGTGCCCGACACCGGCCATTACGCCGGTCAGCACGGGCACCCGGCGTACCGCTTCCCCGGCCCGTCGGGCACGGACCTGATCGAGCGGATCGACGCGATCGCGCACGGCCGGACCGGGGCCCGCCCGGCACCCCCCGACCGCCGTGAGCAGCGCAGAAGGGTGGCCCGGGCCCACCTGCAGGTGTATCGCGGCGTGCTCGACCGTACTTCTGGGTAACCTGCTGGCGCGACCGGACCACGGCGCGTCCGCGCAGTACAGGAGGAGACAGGAGGCGGTCGATGCTGCCGCGCAGACCGGACCGGACGACAGCCCCGCGGGCTGCGGACACCTTCAAGATCCTGGTCATCTCCTCCCTCCGCTACCCCATCGTCGAACCGTTCGCGGGCGGTCTGGAGGCCCACACCCACGCGTTGGCGGTCGGTCTGCGCGAGCGCGGGCATTCGGTGGTGGTCGCCGCGGCCGTCGGCAGTGATCCCGACGTGGTGGACCACGAGTTCGGCGTGATGCCGCCGCCCCGTCCCGGCGAGCGCGCCGACATCACCGAGAACGACGAGGTCCGGGCGGCCGAGCACCGCTACTTCACCGCGCTGATGGACGACGTCCGCGACGGTCTGCTCGGCTCCTTCGACCTCGTCCACAACAACTCGCTCTACTCGGTTCCCGTCGAACGGGCGGCCACCCTGCCGTGCCCGATGGTCAGCGTGCTGCACACCCCGCCGCTGTACTGGTCGGAACGGGTGCTGTCCGACAAGCGCCACCGGGACGGTGATTTCGTCGCCGTCAGCGCGTCCACCGCACAGTCGTGGGCGCCGCTGCTGGCGCCGCGGGTGGTGCTCAACGGCGTGGACACCGACGCGTGGCTGCCCGGACCCGGCGGGCCGGGTGCGGTCTGGTCCGGCCGCATCGTCGCCGAGAAGGCACCGCACCTGGCCATCCAGCTGGCCCGGGCGGCCGGTCTGCCGCTGACCCTGGCCGGCCCGGTGATGGACGCCGACTACTTCGCCACCCACGTCGAGCCCGAACTGGGCGACGACGTGCGCTACGCCGGGCATCTCGAGCGCGCCGAGCTCAACGAGCTGGTCGGGCGCAGCGCCGTCGCCCTGGTCACCCCGGTCTGGGCGGAGCCGTTCGGCATGGTCGTGGCCGAGGCCATGGCCTGCGGCACCCCCGTGGTCGCCTTCGCCCGCGGCGGCGTGCCGGAGATCGTGGATCCGTCGTCCGGCCGCCTGCTCGCACCCCCGGTCGACGACGTCCTGACCGCTGCGGACCTCGCGGCCGCGCGGACCCGCATCGCCGAGGCGGTCGCGCTGGACCGGCACGCCGTCCGCTCGTACGCGGTCCGGCGACTCAGCCTCGACGCCATGCTCAGCGGCTACGAGGCGGTCTACCGGGACGTGGTGCACGGCCGCCCGTGATCGGCTACTACGTCCACCACCAGGGGCGCGGCCATCTGACCAGGATGCTGTCGATCACCGCCCACCTGGACACTCCGGTCACCGTGCTGTCGTCGTTGCCGCCACCGGCCGACCTCGGCGACCGGCACTGGGTGCAGCTCCCCGCCGACGACTCCGGTGACCGCTTCACCGACGCCGACGCGGGCGGCACGCTGCACTGGGTGCCGCGCCACCACCCCGGTCTACGGGCCCGGATGGCGGCGGTGGCCGCCTGGATCGAGCGGCACGACCCCGAGCTGGTGGTCGTCGACGTCTCGGTCGAGATCGCCACCCTCTGCCGGCTGCTCGGGGTCCCCACCGTGGTGATGGCGATGCGCGGCGACCGGTCGGACCGGGCCCACCTGCTGGCCTACGACGCCGCCGACGCCCTCGTCGCCCCGTGGTCGGCCGACTTCCCGGAGCCCGGCTGGCCGGAGCACTGGTACGACAAGACGCTGCACACGGGTGCGCTCTCCCGGTTCGCCGGACGTCCGGTGCCCGAACGGCCCGCGACCGCCGGCCCGCGCCGGGTGCTGCTGCTCTGGGGCAGCGGCGGCGTCGGACTGAGCCGGGCTCAGTTGGATGACGCCCGCGCGGTCGACGACACCGAGTGGCGGGTTGCCGACGGCGGGCTGACCGCCGCCGAGGTCTGGGACGCCTTGCAGTGGGCCGACGTGGTGGTCACCCACGCCGGCCAGAACGCCGTCGCCGAGGTCGCCTACGCGCGCCGCCCGGCCGTGGTGGTCGCCGACGACCGCCCGCACGGTGAACAGCACGCGACCGCGGTCGCGGTCACCGCCACCGGCGCCGCCGTCGGCGTGACCGGCTGGCCGACCGCCGCG
>JBQGEH010000007.1:0-4901 GCA_052039515.1 Nakamurella sp.
ACCGTCGTCAGGGTCTGGCCGGTGGTGGTCGACCACAGCGGAGTGCCGCCGGCGGACGCGGCGACGGTGACCGGCTGCCCGGCGGCGGCGGTCACCCCGGCGACGTCGCTGTTGACCAGCAGGTCCTGCGCCCCGGTGTCCAGGTCGGGGGCGCCGCAGGTCGCGGTGGCGCCGCCGAACGACCAGCACAGCGGCATGTCCTTGCCCCAGCGGCCGGCGTTCTTCGGAGCACCGGGGACCGCGGTCAGCGGCGCCGTGACCGCGTCGGCGGCCGTCGGCACCGGACCGAGCGTCCAGGTGCCGGCGCCGCTCGCGGCGATGTCGAGGGTGCTCATCGTGTCGTACGGCGCGGGCAGCTGCAGGCTCGGTGACCACACCGGCGCGCCGCCGGCGGCGCCCTCGGAGGCGACCCCGATCAGCCCCTTGGCGATGCCGCCGGTGAGCTCGTCGTTGGCGCCCTCGGACGACTGGTAGGCGACCACACCGATCGCCGGGGTGCTGACGCCGCCGATGCTGACCGGCGCCTGCACCACCGATCCCTGGATCGAGCTGCTCACGTAGTTCTTGGTGTAGGGGACGGCGCCGGCGGTGTCGACGTCGGAGCCCAGCACGCTGGCGTCGATCATCAGACCGGACGAGCCGGTGTCCAGGATGACCGGCACCGGCGCGCCGCCGCCGACACTGAGCTGCACGATGACGCGGGGCAGCCCGTGCGCGTCGTTCACCGTGGTGACCGGGACGGTCAGCGGCTGCCCACCGGGCGTCCCGGGAGTCGCGGTCGTGGTGGTGGTCGGGGTGGTGGAGGACGGATCGTCGGCGGCGTCCACCGGGTCCGTCGGGGCGGTGGTGCCGGCCGTGACGGGGGCGGGGGCGGTGCTGGAACTGCCGGCGGTGCCGGCGGTGCTGGATGTGCCGGCGGTGCCGGCGGTGGGGGTCGCGGCGGATCCGCACGCGGTCAGCAGCACCGCCGCGCCGAGCAGGCCGGCCACCGTGGACGTGCGTCGTATCATCCCGCCTCATCACTCTCAGTCGTAATAGCTGTACCGAGAGTAAGAGACACGGTGGCGGTCCGGGCGGGTTCGGCGAGATGGCCGCCGTGACCGGCGCCACCCCGACGGAGGTGTCAGTCGTCCCGCATCGCGGCCCGGATGGCGGCCAGCCGGTCCTGGGCGGCGCGTTCCCGCTCCTCGGCGGTCTGCGTCTGCTGCCGGCCCTCGCTGCTCAGCTGGTCCAGCTCGGCCTGCCCGGCGGCGGTGGCCGACCGCGCGTCGATCTTCGCCCGCATGTCGTCCATCGTCGGGACGGTGAAGTCGGTGCGGCCGAGGCTGCCGCCGCCCGCGTCCTGCCCGACCGTGGTCAGTTCGGCGTCGGGTCCCGCGGGACGGCCGGCTTCGGGTGTGGACATGCATCCTCCTCCGGGTGGTGGCCGGTCCGACGGTACGCGCGGGCCGGCCGCAGGATGGACGGGTGAGCGACGACTGTCTGCTGTGCCGACCGGCGGACGCCGACGCCGCCTTCGACCGGGTCCGGCTGTGGGAGGACGCGCACTGGCGGCTGTCGGCGGTGCTGCGCGGCCCCGTCCCCGGTTTCGCCCACCTGGAATCCGTCCGCCACATCCCAGCGATCACCGACCTCGACGGACCGGAGGCGGCGACCTTCGGACCGGCGCTCGCCCGGGCGACCGGGGCGCTGCGGGACGCGGCGGACGCCGAGCTGACCTACGCCTACGTCTTCGGGGAGCGGGTGGCCCACCTGCACGTGAACCTGGCGCCGCACCGGGCCGGCGACGCCCTCCGGGGCGGTCCCGGGCTCGTCGACCCGGACGCGCCCGAGGTGCCGCGACCGGTGCACGTGGCGGTCGCCGCCGCCGCCGCGCGACGGCTCGCCCGCTGACCGGTGCGAGACTCGACGGGTCCCACCGCCGGAGAGGCCCGCCCATGTACGTCCCCCCACCGAACGCCGTCGACGACGAGACCGAGCTGCGCGCGCTGGTCGCTGCGGCCGCGTCCGCCCAGCTGATCACCGTGGACGCGGACGGCTACCCGCTGGCCACGCTGCTGCCGGTGCTCTGGACCGGGGACACCGTCGTCGCCCACCTGGCGGTGGCCAACCCGCACTGGCGGCAGATCGCCGACGACAGCCCGGCGCTGGTCGTGGTGACCGGGCCCGAGGCCTACGTCTCCCCGTCGTGGTATCCGTCCAAGGCCGAGCACGGACGGGTCGTCCCGACCTGGAACTACGCCGCCGTGCAGCTCACCGGACGCGCCCGGGTGCACCGCGACCCGGTGTGGCTGCGTCGCGCGGTGGACGACCTGACCGCGCGTCACGAGTCCGCGCGGCCGGACCCGTGGAGCACCGCGGACGCACCGGACCGCTTCATCGACGGGCAGCTGCGCGGGATCGTCGGGGTGGAGGTCACCGTGGAGCGGGCCGTCGGCAAGCTCAAGTACAGCCAGAACCGGTCCGCGGAGGACCGCCGCGGCGTGGTCGACGGGCTGGCCGGGGACGAGGCGCCGGGGGCCGCCGCCGTGCGCGCGGCGATGGCGTCGCAACTCTGAACCGTGCCGTCAGCGGCGGCCCGGGTCCGGGGGCAGCGGGGTGTAGGCCGCCGGGCGGTCCCGTTCGGGTCGTCGGCGGCTGCGCGCCAGTGGCCGGAGCCGCCGCTCGAAGAGGGTGACCGCGGCGAGCGCGGTCACGTGCCGGTGGGTGATCCGGCCGGTCACCGGCAGCGGGTGGTTCGGATCCTCGTACCAGGCGGCGATGCGCTCGATCGACGTCAGCTCGTCCGTGGTCATCGCGATCGCGCGGGCGGCCAGGGCGTCCTCGCCGAAGTCCCACAGCGCCGCGGCGACCTGGCTCTCGGAGGTGACCACCCGCAGTCCGGTGCGCTCGCGCAGCAGCGCGTCGAGGTCGACGGGCGTCACCGTCGCACCCCCCGGCTGGCCGCCGCCCCGAGGACGGTGAGCACCACCAGCGCGGCCGCGGCGGCGAGCAGCGGCGCGGTCCACGAACCGGTCGTCTCGTGCAGGCCGCCGAGGACGACCGGCCCGACGCTGGCGATGACGTAGCCGCCGGTCTGCACGATCGCCGACAGTTGCCGGTTCTCCCGCAGGCTCCCGGCCCGCAGCACGACGACGGTGAACACCGCGGTGAAGCCGCCGCCCTGGGCCGCCCCGCCGAGTGCGCTCCACAGCACCCACAGGTCGGGGGCGATCAGCAGGCCCAGCGGCAGCGACAACCACAGCACGCCGTTGACGACGAACGCGGTGAACGGGCCGCCGGCCCGGTTGATCAGCACCGGGGTGGCGAACGCGCCGATGACCGCCGAGATCTGGAACACCGACGACGCCGCGCTCGCGCCGGCCCGGCTCATGCCCTGCTCGTCGGCCAGCAGGGTCGGCAGCCAGGCGGTCAGCCCGAAGTAGGCGAAGGCCTGACCGGTGAAGGCCAGCGTCAGCATCCAGGTGGCCGGGCGGCGCAGCAGGGTGCCGATCGGGACGGCGGGACCGGTGGTGGCGCTGGTGGCGGCGGCGGCCGGTGTGTCGTGCCGGCGGCGGGTGAGGGGGATCCAGGCCAGCGCCGCGATCACCGGCAGCACCACCCACACGGCCAGCGTGCCCCGCCACCCCCACGCCTCCAGCAGCGCCCCGCCGACCGACAGGGTGATCATCGAACCGATGTTGAGCGCGGCGGTGTAGCTGCCGGTCACGGTGGCCGACTGCCGCCGGAACTCCCGTCCGATCAGGACCGGGCTGACCACGTTGCCGATGGTGATGGCGACGCCGATGACGACGGTGCCGACGATGGCCGGCGCGATCCCGCCGGCCGAGCGCACCAGGACGCCGGCCCCGACGCCGGCCAGCGAGACGAGGATGGCCCGCTCCACGCCGAGCCGGCCGATCAGCCGGGACGCGCCGGGCGCGGCCAGTCCGAAGCAGAGCACCGGCAGGCTGGTGAGCAGGCCGATCGCGGTCGCCGACAGCTGCAGGTCCTCGCGCAGGTCGGTGCTGACCGTGGAGACCACCACGAACGGTCCCCGCAGCACCAGCGCGAACAGCATCAGGCCGACGAACGCCGGCCGCCGGACGACCGGGCGGGAACGGGACGGGTCAGAAGTAGTCACGGATGTGCCGCGGCCCCCGCACGGCCAGACCGTCGAGCAGCGCGTCTGCGTCGTCCGGACCGGTCAGCAACCCGGCCCAGCGCAGGTTCGCCGCGTTCTGGGTGCCCGTCCACAGCAGCGCGAGCCCGTTGAGGCTGAGCGTCGGCCGGCCCGCCCCGGCCGGCACGCGCTCGACGGTGAACCCGGTGTGGTCGCGCCGCAGCCGGTAGCCCCCGTCCAGACCGGCGACCGGGTCGCCGACCACGTCGACGGTGAGCTCGGCGGGGGTGCCACCGGGGGAGACGGCCAGTGCCCCGGCGACGTCGAGTATCCGCAGCATGTACGCGCGCCGCTCGACCGGCGCCCACACCGCGGACGGCAGGACGAGCCGGGCCGGGTCGTCCCCGGACGTCCACAGCCGCAGCCGCGGGGCGACCGGTGCGAACGAGCCGAGCATCCGCCACAGCGCGCGGTACCCGTCGGCGGTGAGGGCGATGAGGTCCTCGACCTCGATGCCGGCGGACTCGTCGTAGCCGGTGCCGCGGTTCCACGTGGCGTAGCCGACCGGGGTGCCGTCGGAGTCGACGGCGAGGGTGACGGCGGTGACGTCGTCCAGCAGCTCCTGGTCGGTGGCGGGACAGGTGGCGCCGCGGCGCGTGAGCGGGCCGTTCTGGGCGGCGGCCCAGGTGTCGTAGAGCGCCCGGACGGCGGGCATGTCGTCGACCGTGGCCCGCCGGGTGCGCACCCCGACCGGCGGCCGGACGGCGGCGGCGTCGGCAGTGCGCAGCTCGACCAGGTC
>JBQGEH010000008.1:0-1704 GCA_052039515.1 Nakamurella sp.
GTAGCGGACCGACGTGTCGCCGATCGGGTCGCGGGCCTGGTCGAGACCGGAGTAGACGCCGACGATCTGCGGGCGCTGGTCGCCGCCCAGCGTGAACAGCTCCTGCCCGCCGACGGTGGCCGCGGTACGGCCGGCGTCGGAGGTCACGCGCAGCGTGCAGTCCCCGGCCGGCAGCGCGGCGCTGCCGACCTGGATCCCCCGGTTGTCGACGGTCAGGGTGCCGTTGTCGAGGCTGATCCGCATGCTGACCGCGGCGGCGATGGGGGAGGCCTGCGGGACCGTGGCGGTCCGCTGGTCGACCGGCAGGAACGGCACGGCGAGAGCGAGCACTGCGGCGAGCAGACCGAGACCGGCGGCCAGCCACCGATCGGCGGGTCGCGGCCCGCGGACCGGGGACGCGGGACTCCCGGCGTCCGGCCGTCTCTCGGCCACCTGGTCGGTGGTCAGCACCCGGTCGAGGCTAGACAGCGCTCTCCGGCCCTCCCGCACGGCCCCACTGCGTTGACGCTCCCGTGCGCCGTTCAGCGGATTCCCCCGGGTGAGGGGTCAAGGCCTGATCCGAACGGTCGATGTGACGCTGTGTCACCAGATGCGACATTCGGGCCCTCTTCGGGTGTCCCCGGTGACGGGGTCGCGCGTTCCTCGTTGGCCGCGGTGTGAAGATCCTCGCCTCGGGCCGCACGTCGTCGGCCACGGACACCGCGGTCCCCGACGGTGGCGCGCCCGGTGGTGAGCTCCGGTCGCTGACCGGCCTGCGCATCGTCGCCGCGGTGTGGGTGGTGGTGTTCCACTTCCACTTCACCCCGCTGCCCGGCGTCGCGGACGTGTCCGCGGTGCTCGGCCCGCTCGCGTCGCAGGGGGCGCTCGGGGTCGACCTCTTCTTCGTGCTCAGCGGCTTCGTCATCGCCTACACCCACCTGGACCGCCTGGGCGCGCGCCTGCGGGTGCGCGGTGCCGCCCGCTTCGTCTGGGCCCGCGCCGGCCGGATGTGGCCGGTCTACCTCGTGGTGTTCCACGTGTTCGGCATCTGGCTGTGGATCAAGGCCACGTACGGGACGGACGCCCAGGTCGCGTTCCAGTCCGTGCAGCCGGACCTGACCTTCGGTGCGTGGCTGAAGCAGCTGTTCCTGGTGCAGATGTGGGACCGCCCGTTCCTGGACGGCTCGTCCTGGGTCGGCCCGACGTGGTCGATCAGCGCGGAGTGGCTGGCCTACCTGCTGTTCCCGCTGACCGCACTCGTGTTCTTCCGTCTGCGACGGCTGCCGGCCGCCGTCCTCGGCGTCGGTGCGGTCCTCGCGATGGCCCCGATGGCGGCGTCGTTCCTGGCGCTCGGCACGCCCTACTACCCGTTCAGCTGGCTGGTGCGGGTGCTGTGCGGGTTCTCCGCCGGTGTCCTCGCGCTGCTGGCCGTGCGGCGCCTGACCCGGGGCGGGGCCCCGAGCGCGCGGCTGCGCCGGATCGCGTCGGTGACCGCGACGCTCGCGCTGGCCGGGATCGTCGGCGGGCTGTTCGCCGGGGACCGGTTCGTGGGCGTCGCCGCGCTGCTGTTCCCGGTGCTGGTGGGCGCGCTGGCGCTGGCCGACCGCGGTCCGGCGCGGCTGCTCGCGTCCCGGCCGATGGTGCACGGCGGCCGGATCTCCTACGCGCTCTACCTGATCCACATCCCGGTGCTCGAGGTGTTCTGGACGGTGCTGAGCCGCGGTG
>JBQGEH010000009.1:0-8073 GCA_052039515.1 Nakamurella sp.
CGCAGCAGCTCCCGGCGCACCGCGGCGGCGACCAGCTTGGTGTCGTAGGGGCCGACGTAGGTCAGGATCGGGTGCCGGTCCTCCGGCGGGGTGGCGATCGTGGACATCTCGCGGATGCCGGCCAGGCTCATCTCCAGGGTCCGCGGGATCGGCGTCGCCGACATGGTCAGCATGTCCACGTGCGCGCGCAGGCCGGTGATGAACTCCTTGTGCTCGACGCCGAAGCGCTGCTCCTCGTCCACGATGACCAGGCCGAGGTCCTTGTAGACCACCGACGGCTGCAGCAGCCGGTGGGTGCCGATGACGACGTCGACGCTGCCGTCGGCCAGGCCCTTGATGGTCTTCCTGCTCTCCTCGGCCGTGGTGCACCGGGACAGCCCGCGCACGGTCACCGGGAACGCCGCCATCCGCTCGGAGAAGGTGGCCAGGTGCTGTTGGGCCAGCAGCGTGGTCGGCACCAGCACGACGACCTGCTTGCCGTCCTGCACCGCCTTGAACGCCGC
This sequence comes from Nakamurella sp., assembly GCA_052039515.1. Classification (GTDB taxonomy): domain Bacteria; phylum Actinomycetota; class Actinomycetes; order Mycobacteriales; family Nakamurellaceae; genus Nakamurella. The sequence continues at coordinate 504 of JBQGEH010000009.1, forward strand.
CCGCACCGCGATCTCGGTCTTGCCGTAGCCGACGTCACCGGAGATGACCCGGTCCATCGGGATGGCCTTCTCCATGTCCGCCTTGACCTCTTCGATCGCCGCCAGCTGATCGGGGGTCTCGGTGAATGGGAAGGCGTCCTCCAGCTCCCGCTGCCACGGGGTGTCGGCGGCGAAGCGGTGGCCGGGCGCGGACGCCCGGGCGGCGTAGATCTGCACCAGCTTGGCCGCGATCTGACGGACCGCGCGACGGGCGTTGCCCTTGGTCTTGGCCCAGTCCGCGCCGCCCAGCTTGTTCAGCGTCGGCACCTCACCGCCGACGTAGCGGGACAGCTGGTCCAGCGCGTCGGTGGGGACGAACAGGCGGTCCCCCGGGTGACCGCGCTTGCTCGGCGCGTACTCCACCACCAGGTACTCGCGGACGGCACCGCCGGTGGTGCGCTGCACCAGCTCGACGAACCGGCCGATGCCGTGCTGGGCGTGCACCACGTGGTCGCCGGGCTTGAGCGCCAACGGGTCGACGGCGTTGCGGCGCCGGGTCGGCATCTTCTGCGCCCGCGCCGCGGTCGCGCCGCGGGTGCCGGTCAGGTCGGATTCGGTGAGCAGCGCGACGTCGGTGGCGGTGAGCACGAAGCCCGCGTCCAGCCGCCCTGTCGTCACGGTGACGATTCCGGGGCGGGGCGACTCCCCCAGTCCGTCGGTGGCCAGGCTGACGCCCAGCTCCGCCTCGGCCAGCCGTTCCGCGGCCCGCTCGGCGGTCCCGGCGCCGGCGACGACGAGCACGGTGGTGCCGCCGCGGGCCGCCCGCTCCCGGGCCTGCTCGACGGCGGGGCCGAGCTCGCCGCGGTACTGCGGGGCGGGGATGACGGCCGGGTCCTCGGGCCGCTGCCCGTCTCCGAAGGCGGCGACCCGCCACAGCACGAGGTCGTGGTCGCGGACGCTGTCGAAGACCTCCTCGAGGTCGCGGTAGGCGCCCGCGTCCAGCTCGATCGGCGCCTTGCCGCCGGTGGCGGCGGCCGCCCAGGACGCGGCGAGGAACTCGCTGCCGGTGCGCTTGAGGTCCTCGGCCCGGGAGCGAACCTTCTCCGGGTCGGCCAGCAGCACGTGGGTGCCGGCCGGGAAGAGCTCCGGCAGCAGCGCCATCGGGCCGTCGACCAGCGCCGGGATGAGCGCCTCCATGCCCTCGACGGCGATGCCGGCGGACAGCTTCTCCAGCATCTCGGCGAGTGTCGGGTCACCGGTGGCCGCCGCCGACAGCCGGCCGGCCGCCGCCCGCACGGCCGGGGTGAGCAGCACCTCGCGGCAGGGCGGCGCGACGACCGCGTCGACGGCGTCGATGGAGCGCTGGTCGGTGACGGCGAAGGTGCGGATCTCCGACACCTCGTCACCCCAGAACTCGACGCGGTAGGGGTGCTCGGCCGTCGGCGGGAAGAGGTCGAGGATGCCGCCGCGGACGGCCATCTCCCCGCGCTTGGTGACCAGGTCGACCCGGCTGTAGGCGAGCATGGTGAGCTGCTCGGTCACGTCGGCGAGGTCCAGCTCGGCCCCGACGGCCAGGCGCACCGGGGCGAGCTCCCCCAGGTGCGGGGCCAGCGGCTGGATCATCGACCGGACGGTGGTCACCACGACGCGCGGCCGCGACCCACCGAATTCCTCCGGGTGGGCCAACCGGCGCAGCACCGACAACCGCCGGCCGACGGTGTCCGCCCGCGGGCTCAACCGCTCGTGCGGCAGCGTCTCCCAGGACGGGACCAGCATGACCGCGTCCTCACCGAGCAGGTCCGCGATCGAGGCGGTGAGCGCCTCGGCCTCCCGGCCGGTGGCGGTGACGAACAGCACCGGCACCCCCGCCCCGCCGGCGTCGGAGTCCCGGGCCAGGCACCCGGCGACGAACGGCCGGATCGACGCGGGCCCGGTGATGCGGTAGGTCGGCGACCCGGCGGCGGCGATCAGGTCGGCGAACAGCGGGTCGGCGGACACCGCGTCCAGCAGCGGGGCCAGTGGCCGGGACGGGGCGGCCGCAGCGGTACGGCGACCTCGGGTGGACACAACCGGTGCAGCGCTCACGACCCAGCTTTCATCGAGGACTCGTCCCGTCGGGCCGGGCGGGCACGGCGGGAGGTGGTACGGCGGCGGACCGTGGAGGGGTTACCCGGACCGGCCCGGTGACGGTCGGTGTCAGGTTCCCGTCGGGCGACCGGGGACGCCGCCGGACGCCGGGGCCGGGTGTCAGGGGCACCGCCCGGGCGCGGCGCGGCCACGGAGGACCGACGTTCCAGGGTACAGGGAGGGCCGGTCGCGGCGCCGGGCCGACGGCCCGCACGGACCCCCGGTGGGGTCGCTGCCGGGGCGGGTGGCGGACCCTCCCGGACGTGGAATGATGTTCCCTGGCCGAGCGTCCGATCCGCCGTAGTGTAATTGGCAACACCTCTGATTTTGGTTCAGATATTTCAGGTTCGAGTCCTGGCGGCGGAGCGCGCACGACCGGTACGCAGGCGCCCCCCGCGCCACCCGCCGACCCTCCGACCGCGTGACCCCGGCTGCCGCCGGGTGACCCGGCCGCAGGACCGTCCAGGAGGAACCGCATGCCGTTGGGCGTGACCGCTGTGGTCGTTCTCGCTGCCGGAGCCGGGACCAGGATGCGGTCGAGCCTCCCCAAGGTGATGCACCCGCTGGCCGGCCGTCCGCTGCTCTGGCACGCGCTGGGCGCCGCCCGCGGGCTCGCCCCGACCCACCTGGTCGCGGTGGTCGGGCACGGGCGGGAGACCGTGAGCGCCTATCTCGCCGAGCAGCTGCCCGACGTCGCGACCGCCGTCCAGGACGAGCAGCTGGGCACCGGGCACGCGGTGGCCTGTGCGCTGGACGTGCTGGGTCCGCTGAGCGGCACCGTCGTCGTGACCTACGGGGACGTGCCGCTGCTGCGCACCGAGACGCTGGCCGCGCTGGTGGCGGCCCACGAGTCCGCCGGCAACGCGGTCACCGTCCTCACCGCCCGGGTCGACGATCCGACGGGTTACGGCCGCATCCTCCGCGACGCCGACGGCGGGGTGGCGGGCATCGTCGAGCAGCGCGACGCCGACGAGACGCAACGGGCGATCACCGAGATCAACTCCGGCGTCTACGCCTTCGACGGCGCGGTGCTGGCCGACGCGCTGACCCGGGTCACCGCGGCCAACGCGCAGGGCGAGCGCTACCTCACCGACGTCGTCGGCATCGCCCGCGCCGACGGCCGTCCGGTCGGCGGCCTGGTCGCCGAGGACGCCGCCGAGACCGAGGGCGTGAACGACCGGGTGCAGTTGTCGGCGATGGCGCGCACCCTCAACGACCGGCTCGTCCGGGCCGCCCAGCTGGCCGGGGTGACCGTGCTCGATCCCGCCACCACCTGGCTGCACGCCGACGTGGTGATCGAGGCTGACGCCACCCTGGCCCGCAACACCTCGCTGGAGGCGGGCACGACGGTCGCCGCCGGCGCGACGATCGGACCGGACACCACGCTCGTCGACTGCCGGGTCGGCGCCGGCGCGACCGTGCTGCGCTCGCACGCCCACGGCGCGGTCATCGGGGACAACGCCACCGTCGGCCCGTTCACGTTCCTGCGCCCCGGCGCGGTGCTCGAGGACGGCGCCAAGGTGGGCGCCTATGTCGAGGTGAAGAAGGCGGTCATCGGGCCCGGCGCCAAGGTGCCGCACCTCTCCTATGTCGGCGACGCGACGCTCGGAGCGGGCGTGAACTTCGGGGCCGGCGCGATCACCGCGAACTACGACGGCGTCGGCAAGTACGACACCGTCATCGGCGACGGCGCGTTCGTCGGCACCAACACCACCCTGGTCGCCCCGGTGACGATCGCCCCCGGCGGGTTCACCGCGGCCGGCTCCACCATCACCGACGACGTCGCGTCCGGCGACCTCGCCGTCGCCCGCGGCCGGCAGGCCACCGTCGCGGGCTGGGTGGCCCGGCGGCTGCCCGGCAGCGCGATGGCCGCCGCCGCGGCCCGGCACACCTCCCAGTCCCCGGCCGCGCCGTCGGCCGGATCCCCGCAGCCGGAAGATCCCGCTGCGCTCACCACCGAACCGGGGAAGGCGTCGCCCGCGTGAACCACATCTCCCTCACGACCCGCAAGAGTCTGATGCTGTTCTCCGGGCGGGGTTTCCCCGACCTCGCCGAGGAGATCGCCAAGCACCTCGAGGTCGACGTCACGCCGCAGACGATCTACGACTTCGCCAACGAGGAGATCTTCGTCCGCTCCGAGGAGTCGGTCCGCGGTTCGGACGTCTTCGTCGTGCAGTCCTGCGGCAGCCCGCTGAACAAGTCGATCATGGAGACCCTGCTGATGATCGACGCGCTCAAGCGCGCGTCGGCCAAGCGGATCACCGTGGTGCTGCCGTTCTATCCGTACGCCCGGCAGGACAAGAAGCACCGCGGTCGCGAGCCGATCTCGGCGCGGCTGATCGCCGACCTGCTCAAGACGGCGGGCGCCCACCGGCTGATGGCGGTGGACCTGCACACCGACCAGATCCAGGGCTTCTTCGACGGACCCGTCGACCACCTGATGGCGCTGCCGCTGCTCACCGACTACGTCGCCGAGAAGTACGCCGGCCACGACCTCGCCGTGGTCTCCCCCGACTCGGGCCGGGTCCGCACCGCGGAGAAGTGGGCGCAGCGGCTCGGCGGCCGACCGGTCGCCTTCATCCACAAGACCCGGGACCCCAACAAGCCCAACCAGGTCGCGGCCGGCCGGGTCGTCGGTGAGGTCGCCGGCAAGACCTGTGTCCTGGTCGACGACATGATCGACACCGGCGGCACCATCGCCAAGGCGGCCACCCGGCTGTTCGAGGCGGGTGCCAAGGACGTCGTCATCGCGGCCACCCACGGGGTGCTGTCGCCGCCCGCCGCCCAGCGGTTGTCCGAGTGCGGCGCGTCGGAGGTGGTGCTGACCAACACGTTGCCGATCGGCGCGGAGCACTCGTTCCCGACCCTCACGGTGCTGTCCATCGCGCCGTTGATCGCCCGGGCCATCCACGAGGTCTTCGAGGACGGCTCGGTCACCTCGCTGTTCGACAACTGAGTCGTTCCCCCGCCCGGGACGGTCGGCCGGGCGGGGGTCGATGGTGACGTGATCATCGTCACCGGCCGGGCCCGGCCACCCGGCCGGACCCGTAGAGTCCGACCCCGCCGCGCCTGCGCGTCGGCACCGTTCCCCCGCCTCACCGTGGATCGCGAGGATGTCGTCGATGGCCGTCTCCCGGCGTCTGCCCGGTCTCGACCTGCTGCGGGGTGTGGCCATCCTGCTGGTGCTGCTGCGCCACTCCTGGCCCGACACGTTCGGCAACGCCGGCGTGGTCGGCGTGGTGGCGTTCTTCGCGCTGTCCGGCTACCTCATCACCGGGCTGCTGATGCGCGACCTGGAGACCGGCGGCCGGGTGCGCTACGGCCGCTTCTACCTGCACCGGGCGATCCGGCTGCTGCCCGCCCTGTACGTGCTGCTGGCCGTGCACGCGCTGGTCATCCTGCTCGGCGACCCGCTGCGCGAGGGCACGGCGAACGCGTTCTGGGGCGTGCTCGTCGGGGTCACCTACACCGCGAACCTGCCCGGGCTGCCGGTCACGGTGGCGCTGCCGCACCTGTGGACGCTGGCCACCGAGGAGCAGTTCTACCTGGTCTGGCCGTGGGTGCTGACGCTGGGCCTGCGGTGGGGCCGGATGCGGACGGTGGTCACGGTGGCCGTCGCGGCGGTGCTGCTCGGGTTGCTGGGGTCGATGATCCTGCGCTGGCAGCACCTGGACACGATCTACACGATGCCGTTCTCGTGGTCCATCGCGCTGCTCATCGGGGCGGTGGCCCGGTTGGGTGCGGACCGGCTGACCGTCCTGACCCCGACGTCGGCGCGGGTGCGGATCGTCGCCGGGACACTGGCGGTCGCCGGGCTGGTGGCGGTGTCGCTCACGCCGTCCGCCAAGGACCAGCCGTGGCTCTACCTGGTGGCCTCGCCGCTGGTGGCGGTGTGCGCGGTGGTCCTGGTCTTCGAGCTCCGGCGGTGGCCCACGATGCCGCGGCCGTTGGTCCCGCTGGTCGCCCTGGGCACCGTCTCCTACGCCGCCTACCTGTGGAACTACCCGGTCACGCGGTGGCTGGAGGGCACCGACGGTCGGCTCGGGGCCGGCGCCGCCGTCGGGTCGCTGGTCCTGACGCTGGTCATCGCGACGGCCAGCTGGTTCCTGGTCGAGACGCCCGCGCAGCGGCTCCGGCGCCGGGTCGAGACCCGGCTGGACCGACGGGCCGCGGCCGCCGCCGCACCCGGGGCCGCCGGCGTCGTAGCGCACTGACCGGTCGGCTCCGGAAATCCTTCTGGCGTTCTTCGCAGGTTCACCCGATCTCCTGCTCGATGCTCTCTCGACCGGAGATTTTTCGGTAGCATCGGCGGACCGCCACGAATTCGCGCGCTGGCACCGATCGGAAGGAGCCTCACCATGGCCCGACCCGTCCGCGTCCACCTCGACGCCGCCGCCCCGCTGGCCACCCGCTGGTCCGACGTCCTCGCCGGCCGTGGATACCCCACGGTGGCTGCCGAGGCCGCCGACGTGCCCCTGACGGCCGCCGACGGCGTGGTCACCGTCCACGGCCGGTCTCCGGCACCGACCGACAGCCCCGCCCTCGACCTGGCCGCGCACGCCGGTCCGGTGAGGTCCGCCGTCCACACCGAACTTCTCGACGGCCGCCGGACGGCCACGGTGACCGGTGGCCTGGAGCCGACCCGGGCGTCCGACGTCGAACTGGCCGTCAACCTGGTGTCCTGGGCGGGTGCGCACGGCACCGCGGCCCCGGTCGCGCCGACCCGCATCGACGAGCTCGTCGTCGACCGCCACTGGTCCGCGCTGAAGGCCGCGGCCACCGCCCTGCAGGCCCTGCAGACCACGGACGGATCGCTGCCCGACCCGGCCTCGCACGAAGAGGGTCGCCGGCTGGTGGGCCGGCTGACCGACGCGGTCACTGCGCTCGCGCCGCACGTCCCGCACGACGCGGAGTACCTCGCCGCCGTCGTCGTCGACCTGCAGCGGTGGGCGGAGACCTTCGGCGTTCCCGATTTCCTGGACTCGCTGCAGGCCTTCCACCCGGAGCGGCACCGCATCGACGGGCTGCGCCACCTCGTGCTGTTCCCGATGTACACCCAGAACGGCAGCTCGTCACGGCTGGTCGAGGCGGTGCTGCTGGAGGTGCTCTGGCCCGACTTCATCGCCGAGCTCGAGCAGGGCGATTACAGCAACAAGCTGTTCGTCCCGGTCCGCTTCCTGGACTTCACCGCCGGTTACGACACCAACTCCGCGGTGCTGTTCCCGGAGACGGTCGCGATGCGCGCGGTACCGCAGTTCACCTGGGGGGCCATCTTCGCCGACCGCGAAGCGGCCCGGTTCCGCCGCGTGGCCGCCGCCGCCGCCGACATCACCGGGCTCGCCCTGCCGCCGGAGGCCGCCGCGCTGCTGGCCGACCAGCGGCTGGCCGAGGAGACCTTCGTCATGTGGGACCTCATCCACGACCGCACCCACATGCACGGCGACCTGCCGTTCGACCCGTTCAT
>JBQGEH010000010.1:0-2266 GCA_052039515.1 Nakamurella sp.
CGGTGTATTCGGCCGACCGGGCCGAAATCGTCGTGGTGGGTGCGGGTTTCGCCGGTCTGGCGGCCGCGATGGCGCTGCGCCGGGCCGGTCACGACGACGTCCTGGTGCTGGAACGGGCCGACGCGGTGGGCGGCACGTGGCGGGACAACACCTATCCCGGCATTGCCTGCGACGTGCCGAGCCACCTTTACGGTTTCCGCGACCACCCCAACCCTGACTGGTCGGCGGTGTACGCGCCCGGTGACGAGATCCGTTCCTACCTCGAGGACGTCGCCGACGTCGAGGGCATCCGCCCGGAGCTGGACGCGCCGCTGCGGTCCGCGGTCTGGGACGAGGACGCCCGGGTGTGGCGGCTGACCGTCGGCGGCGCGCGGCCGCGGGAACTGCGCGCCACGGTCCTCGTGCTGGCCTGCGGGCGGCTGACCGAGCCCACCGTTCCGGATGTCCCGGGCCTGCAGGGCTTTCCCGGGGCGGCGTTCCACTCGTCCCGCTGGGACCACTCGGTCGACCTGGCCGGCGCCCGGGTCGCTGTCGTCGGGACCGGGGCCAGCGCGGTGCACCTGGTGCCGCCGTTGGCCCGGGCGGCCGCCGCGTCCGGGGGGCGGGTCACGTTGTTCCAGCGCACGCCCGCCTGGATCGTGCCGCGCGGCGCCCGCTCCTACACCGACGCCGAACGGCACCGTTTCGACGACGATCCGCAGGCTCTCGCCGCCCTGCGCGCCGAGCTCTACGCCGAGGGCGAGGACCGGTTCGCGTCCCGCTCGGGCGACCCGGCCGCTGCCGCCCGGGACCAGGCGGTCGCGCAGGCCCACCTGGCCGCGCAGGTCGCCGACCCGGCGCTGCGGGCCGCGCTGACCCCGGACTATGCGTTCGGCTGCAAACGGGTTCTACTGTCCGACGATTTCTACCCGGTGTTGGCCGACGGCTCCGTCCGGCTGGAGCCGTCGGCGCTGGTGCGGGTGGCGGGGGACACCCTGGTGGCCGGCAGTGGGCGCCGGCACCGGGCCGACGTGCTGGTGCTGGCCACCGGTTTCGCCGCCAGCCGTCAGCCCTACGCCGAGCTGGTGACCGGCGAAGGCGGCGAGACTCTGGCCCAGCACTGGTCGACCGGGATGACCGCGTTCGCGTCCACCGTGGTCAGCGGCTTCCCCAACCTGTTCGTGCTCAACGGGCCCAACGCCTCCCTCGGTCACAACTCATCGGTGCTGATGCTTGAGGAACAGGCCGGCTACCTTGTCCGCTGCCTGGCCCGGCGTGGCCACCACGGGGTGCTGCGGGTCCGGCCCGAGGCCGAGCGGTCCTGGACCGCCGAGATCGACGCGGCCGCGGCGGACACGCCGTGGGTCCGTGGGGGCTGCGAGAACTGGTACGTCGACCGGCGTTCCGGTCGGTTGACGCTGCTGTGGCCGGGCACGGTCGAGGCGTTCCGCGAGCGGCTGGCCGCCACCGACGGCTCCGAGTTCGAGTAGCGCGGATGCCGGTTGCCGGTGGGCAGTGCCAGGATGGCCCGACGACCACCCCCCGGGAGCAGCCGATGTCGGACACCACCTGCCACATGTCGATCTCGCTGGACGGGTTCTGTGCCGGATCGCACCAGAGCCGGGAGCGCCCGCTGGGTGTGCGGGGGCACGAGCTGCACGGCTGGCACATCGGCGATCCCCGGGCCACCGAGGCCGACCGCACCGCCGCCAGCTGGCTGATGCGGCCCCGCGGTGCCTACGTGATGGGCCGCAACATGTTCGGCCCGATCCGCGGCGAATGGGACGAGCCTTGGAACGGCTGGTGGGGGCCCGAACCGCCCTACCACGCACCGGTGTTCGTGCTCACCCACCACCGCCGCGACCCGATCGAGATGCAGGGCGGTACAACCTTCCACTTCGTCACCGAAGGGTTCGATGCGGCCTATGCGCAGGCGAGGGAGGCGGCGGCTGGCAGTCGGGTGGACAGCGGCGTCGACATCGCGGGCGGTGCGTCGACCGTGCGGCAGGCGCTGAACGCCGGGGTGGTCGACGAGCTGACCCTGGACATCGCCCCCGTGCTGCTGGGCGGCGGCGAGAGCCTCTTCGACGGGGTGCGCGACTTCGATTTCGAACCGGTGGAGGTCCTGCACTCGCCGAGCAGCACCCACATCCGTTCTCGCCGGCGGCAACCGGCCTGAGCCCGGTCCGGCGGGTACCGTCGACCACCGTGAGCAGTGCGCGTCAGCGGGCGCCGATCGGGGTGTTCGACTCGGGCGTCGGCGGGTTGACCGTCGCCCGGGCGATCA
>JBQGEH010000011.1:0-2588 GCA_052039515.1 Nakamurella sp.
GATGTCACCCCGCCGACGATGAGGCCGGACACCGCCCCGGCCACGGTCAGCCCCCGCCACCAGATGCCCAGCACCAGCAGCGGGCAGAACGTCGACGCGGCCACCGCGAAGGCCATGCCCACGACCCGGGAGATGTCGACCCCGGTGACCGGCAGGGCCAGGGCCAGCGGGATCAGCCCGGCGGCCACCGCGGCCAGCCGGAAATCCCGGACGCGGCCGCGCAGCACGTCGGTGGACAGCACCCCCGCGGCCGCGACCACCAGACCGGACGACGTGGCGAGGAACGCGGCGATCGCCCCCGCGGCGACCAGCGCCGACAACACGGCGCCGAGGGTGCCGCCCAGCGTGACCGCGGGCAGCGCCAGCAGCAGGGTGTCGGAGTCGCCAGGTGCGGGGGCCGGAAGCAGCGAGTGCATCAGCACGCCGGCCACCCCGGGGAACACGTAGAAGATGCCGAGCAGGGCGATGACCCGCACGGTGGTCGCCCGGGCCGACCCGCCGTCGACGTTGGTGTAGAAGCGGACCAGCACGTGCGGCAGACCCATGGTGCCGAGGAACGTCGCCAGCATGAGCGAGTACACCTCGGCGGTGGGATGCCCACCGCCGAGCCCGCCGCCCGGCTGTGCCCACGGGTCCGCGAACAGACCGGCGACGTCCGGGCGCAGCAGCACCACCACGATCAGCACCGGTGCGGCGATGGCGACCAGCTTCACCCAGTACTGCACCGCCTGCACCAGGGTGATCGAGCGCATGCCGCCGGCGACCACGTTGATCGTGACGACCAGCGCGACCGTCACCACGCCGACCCAGCGGGGCAACCCGGTCACCTCGGACAGCACCAGGCCGGCGCCCTGCAGTTGCGGGACCAGGTAGACCCACGCGATGACCAGCACCAGGGCGGTGACCAGCGACCGCAGACGCGGTGAGCCCCAGCGGATCTGGGCGAAATCGGGGACGGTGTAGGCGCCCGACCGGCGCAGCGGCGCCGCCACGAACAGTTGCAGCGCCAGGAAGCCGGCGGTGAATCCGACCGGGAACCACAAGGCGTCCGGGCCGTAGACGGCGATGAGCCCGGCGACGCCGAGAAACGAGGCGGCGGAGAGGTATTCGCCGCTGATCGCGGCGGCGTTCCAGGCCGGCCGGACGGTGCGGGAGGCGACGAGGAAGTCACCGGTGGTGCGGGCGAACCGGCCGCCGAAGGCGCCGACGACGCCGGTGGCCAGCACCACGAGGGCGATGGCGACGAGGGACAGGGTGGGTTGGCCGAGGTTCATCGCGCCGCCTCAGCCCCGGTCGAGCAGGTCGGTGAACTCCCGCTCGATGCGTTCGGCCTGCCGACGGTGCAGCCGGGCGAGCACCAGCAGCGCTGGGTACGACAGGACTGCCAACACCCACCACGGCAACGGCACGCCCCACGGCGCGAGTGCGGACACCACCGGCAGGGCGGCGAACAGCAGCGGCAACGGCGCGAAGAGCAGCACCGCGACGGCGGCGATCCGCAGCGACGCCGCCAACTGGGCCCGCATCAGACCCCGGACCAGCTCCCGCCCGATCGCAGTCTGCTCGGCGACCTCGACGCCGCGGCGCACCGGCGCCGGCCCCGGCCGGTGATCGGCCAGCACGATGCGGACCCGACGTCCGCCCGGCCGGTCGGACCGGGCTGTCCGGTCGACCCCGCCGTGCCGATCACTCACCCGTCCACCCCGTCGTGAACGTCATCGACCCACCGCTCACGTGCCGGTCCGCCGACCCGGACGACGACCGGCCAGCAGACGCTCCTTCAACTCCCGCAGGTGCCGACGACTGACCGGCAGGTCGGCCGGCCGCGCCTGCCCGGTGACCCGGATCCGGTGCCCGCCCTCCCCCGACCGCAGCTCGACGATGCGGTCCAGCGCCACCAGATAACTGCGATGCACCCGCACGAAGCCGACCGGTTCCCATTCCTCCTGCAGCACCGACAACGGCGTCCGCAGCAGGTGACTCGCCCCGCCGGCCATCTGCAGGCGCGCATAGTCGCCCTGGGCCTCCGCCCAGCACACCGCCGAACGCGGTACCAGGGTCGTCGTCCCGGCGAGGTCGACCGCGATGGTGGCCCCGCGATCGTCGGCCGGACCCAAACGACCCGCCCCACCACCGTTCGTCGTCGCCGCAGTGGCCCCGGAGGCCGGTTCCCGATCGTCGTCGGCCCGGTCGCGGGCGGCACACAACCGGCCGACCGCCTCGGCCAGCCGGGCCGGCCGCACCGGTTTGAGCAGGTAGTCGACGGCGCCGATCTCGTAGGCGTCGACCGCCCGATCGTCGTGGGCGGACAGGAACGCCACCGCCGGCCGGTGCGGCAGGCCGGACAGCATCCGGGCCAGGTCGATGCCGTCCCATCCCGGCATGGCGATGTCGAGCAGCACCGCGTCCGGAACCGGGCCGTCGGCGTCCGGTTGCAGGGCGGCCAGCGCGGCCGTCGCGTTGGCCGCGGTGCGGACCTCGCCGACCCGCGGGTCGCGGCCCAGCAGGTAGCTGATCTCGTCGAGCGCGGGAGCCTCGTCGTCGACGGCGAGCACGACCAGGCCGGACCGGGCCGGTTCCGCGGTCGG
>JBQGEH010000012.1:0-5246 GCA_052039515.1 Nakamurella sp.
GGGCTACGGCTGGATCTTCGGGATGGGCGACGGCTCGGTGAACGTCGGCCTCGGCGTCCTCAACACCTCCAAGGCGTTCGGCCGCACCGACTACCGGGCGTTGCTGAAGACCTGGATGGCCGGCACCCCCGGCGACTGGAAGCTCAACGAGGACACCGCGTCCGGGCCCATCCTGGGCGCCGCGCTGCCGATGGGCTTCAACCGCACCCCGCACTACAAGGACGGGCTGCTGCTCATCGGCGACGCCGGCGGCATGGTCAACCCGTACAACGGGGAGGGCATCGCCTACGCGATGGAGTCCGCCGCGATCGCCGCGGAGTACGTCCTGCAGGCGCTGGGCCGGCCGTCGGGACCGAGCCGGGAAGCCGTGCTGCACGGCTACCCGGTCGCCATGACCGAACACCTCGGGAAGTACTACCGCCTGGGGTCGGCGTTCTCCAAGTTGATCGGACAGCCGAAGATCATGGCCGCGGCGACCAGGCTCGGCCTGCCCCGGCAGCGGCTGATGTACCTGGTCCTGAAGCTCCTCGCCGGGCTGTACGACACCCACGACGGCGACTGGGCCGACCGGGTCGTCGTCGGACTGACCAAGGTGGTGCCGAGTGTCCGGTGATCCGATGAGCGGGAGCACCGTGATGCTCCCCGCCGGCGGACAGTGTCGTCCGCCGGTGTCCGATCCCGCCGCGGTGCGGGGGATGGGCCGTCGCCCGGCGTGGACACGCCGGCCGGCCGCCGATCCCCTGCGCTCCGGCGACCAGCCGGACCTGCTGTCGTGTTCCGTGTCATCGTCGACCTCGGAGGACCTGTCGTGGAGCTGAGCGCCTACCTGCCGATCCTGCTGCTGCTCGTGGTGGCGGGCGGTTTCGCCGTCACCAACGCGACGGTGGTCACCGACAAGCTGGGCCCGAGCCGCTACAACCGGGCCAAGCTCGACGCCTACGAGTGCGGCATCGAACCCACGCCGCTACCCGCGGGCGCGTCCGGGCGGCTGCCGGTGAAGTTCTACCTGACCGCGATGCTCTTCATCATCTTCGACATCGAGATCGTGTTCCTCTACCCGTGGGCCGCCTCGGCGATCCCGCTCGGCATCCTCGGCCTCGTGGAGGTCGGCATCTTCATGGCCACCGTGTTCATCGCCTACGCCTACGTCTGGCGGCGCGGCGGGCTCGACTGGGACTGAACCACCAGCCGGGGGTGTCGCCCCCGACTCCTGCAGTTGCTTGATGACTCAATGACGAGATCGAGAAGGGAGGCGCCGCAATGGGACTCGAAGAGAAGCTGCCCAACGGGATCGTGCTGGCCAGCGTCGAGAAGCTGGTCAACTGGACCCGGAAGGCGTCGCTGTTCCCGGCCACCTTCGGGCTGGCCTGCTGCGCCATCGAGATGATGACGACCGGCGCCCCCCGCTACGACCTCGGCCGGTTCGGCATGGAGGTGTTCCGGGCGTCGCCCCGGCAGGCCGACCTGATGATCGTCGCCGGCCGGGTGTCGCAGAAGATGGCGCCGGTGCTGCGGCAGATCTACGACCAGATGGCCGAGCCGAAGTGGGTCATCTCGATGGGCGTGTGCGCCTCGTCGGGCGGCATGTTCAACAACTACGCGATCGTGCAGGGCGTGGACCACATCGTCCCCGTCGACATGTACCTGCCGGGTTGCCCGCCGCGGCCGGAGATGCTCATCGACGCGATCCTCAAGCTGCACGCCAAGATCCTCGACGACCCGATGGGACCCAAGCGGGCCGCCGAGTGGGGCGACCGGCGTACCGAGCTCGTCGCGTCGTCGGTCAAGTACGGGACGAAGCTGTGACCGCCGACGGGCGCGTCCCCGGCTCGGGAGAGCCTGCGGCCGAAGCGGTCCCGGTCAACCCGGCGCCGCCCGCCGCGGTCGACTCGACCGCCCCGGCCAGCGCCGACGCGGTGAGCGCGGAGACTCAGGGCGCCGCCGTGGACACCACCGTGCCGGCCGCCGTCGGCACCACCCCGTCCGGCGCGGCCGGCCGCCGGCTGCTCACGCTGACCGCCGCCCCGGCCACCGGTCACGGCAGCCAGGGCATGTTCGGCGCCCACGACTCCGGTGACACCTCCGGATTCGGTGGACTGGTCAGCACCGCCTACGTCCCCGCGCCCAGCGAGCGACCGTTCGGCGGCTGGTTCGACGAGGTCGCCGACGAGATGGCCGAGGCGTTCGGACGCCGCGGTGTCCCGGCCGCCGCGATCTACCAGACCACGGTCGCCCACGGCGAGATCACCTTCTACGTGGCCCGCGAGCACCTCACCGGGGTGCTGTGGGCGTTGCGCGACGAGCCGCAGCTGCGTTTCGAGTTGTGTTCGTCCATCAGCGGTGTCGACTACGGCGACGGCGTGCCGCAGCGGCTGCACTCGGTGTACCACCTGACGTCGATGACCTGGCGGCGCCGGATCCGGTTGGAGGTCTGCGTCGACGTCGGTGACCCGCACCTGCCGTCGGCGGTGGAGATCTACCCGACCGCGGACTGGCACGAGCGCGAGGCCTACGACATGTTCGGCCTGATCTACGACGGGCACCCGGCGCTCACCCGGATCCTGATGCCCGACGACTGGGAGGGCCACCCGCAGCGCAAGGACTACCCGCTGGGCGGGATCCCCGTCGAGTACAAGGGCGCGGAGATCCCGCCGCCCGACCAGCGTCGGGCCTACACCTGATGAGCACCGAGACCCGCTGCCGCCGAGGGAGTCTGACATGAGCACACTGGACGAACCGCGGTCGGCGCGGCCGGCGCAGGAGACGCACACCACCGAGGGGCGGGTCTTCACCGTCACCGGCGGCGACTGGGACGACTTCGTCGCCGACCAGAACTTCGCCGAGGACGAGCGGATCATCGTCAACATGGGTCCGCAGCACCCGTCGACGCACGGGGTGCTGCGGCTGATCCTGGAGATCGAGGGCGAGACCGTCACCCAGGCCCGGTCGGTGATCGGGTACCTGCACACCGGCATCGAGAAGTCCTGCGAATACCGGACCTGGACCCAGGGCGTCACCTTCGTGACCCGCGCCGACTACCTGTCGCCGGCGTTCAACGAGGCCGCCTACTGCCTGGCGGTGGAGAAGCTGCTCGGGGTCGAGGTGCCCCGGCGGGCCACCGTCATCCGGGTGCTGGTGATGGAGCTGACCCGGATCTCCTCGCACCTGGTCGCACTGGCCACCGGCGGCATGGAGCTGGGCGCGCTGACCGGTATGACGGCCGGTTTCCGGGAGCGCGAGGAAGCGCTGCACCTGATGGAGTTCTACACCGGGCTGCGGATGAACATGGCCTACGTCCGGCCCGGCGGTGTCGCCCAGGACCTCCCCGAGCGCTACCGCGAGCGCACCGAGAAGTTCATCGAGGTGATGCGGTCGCGGCTGCCGGAGTACGACAAACTGCTGACCGGTCAACCGATCTGGAAGGCGCGCACCGAGGGGATCGGGGTGCTGCCCCTGGAGGGCTGCATGCAGCTCGGGATCACCGGCCCGGTGCTGCGCTCGGCCGGGCTGGCCTGGGACATGCGCAAGACCGAGCCGTACTGCGGGTACGAGGAGTACGACTTCGAGGTGCCGGTGCTGCAGGAGGCCGACTGCTACGCGCGGTTCCGGCTGCGGCTGGCCGAGATCTGGCAGTCGCTGCGGATCATGGAGCAGGCGCTGGACAAGCTCGCCGACCTCGAGGGTGCGCCGGTGATGGTGGAGGACGCGAAGATCGCGTGGCCGGCGCAGCTCTCGATCGGCGCGGACGGCATGGGCAACTCGCTCGAGCACGTCCGGCACATCATGGGCCAGTCCATGGAGGCGCTCATCCACCACTTCAAGCTGGTCACCGAGGGCTTCTCGGTGCCACCCGGCCAGGTCTACGTGGCGATCGAGGGTCCCCGGGGCGAACTCGGCTGCCACCTGGTGTCGGCCGGTGGGACGCGGCCGTGGCGGGTGCACCTGCGCGACCCCGGCTTCGTGAACCTGCAGGCGATGCCGGCGATGTCGGAGGGCGGCATGATCGCCGACCTGGTCGCCGCGGTGGCCTCCATCGACCCCGTCATGGGCGGGGTGGACCGGTGACGCGCACCCGTCACCCCCGGTTTCGGGGTGGAAGTGCCCGCTCAGCGAACAGAATCACCCCGAAACCGGCCAGGGAGGGCGGCGTCCGATGAGCACCTCGCACCGGATCGGACTGCCCGAGTTCCTCGAGACCGACCACACGTTCAGCGCTCTCACCCACGAGCGGGCGGCGACGATCATCGCCCGGTATCCGCAGAGCCGGTCGGCGCTGCTGCCGCTGCTGCACCTGGTGCAGTCGGAGGAGGGCTGCGTCACGGTGTCCGGGTTGCAGTTCTGCGCGGAGCACCTGGGGCTGGAGACCGCCGAGGTCGCGGCGGTCGCGTCGTTCTACACGATGTACAAGCGCCAGCCGTGCGGTGAGCACCTGGTCAGCGTGTGCACCAACACGCTGTGCGCGGTGCTGGGCGGGGACGCCATTCTGGCCACCCTGACCCGGCACCTGGGCGTCGCCCCGGACGAGACCGCCGGTACACCGGGCAGTCCCGGCAGCATCACGCTGGAGCACGCCGAGTGTCTGGCCGCCTGCGACCACGCCCCGGTGATCACCGTCAACTACGAGTTCTACGACGAGCAGAGCCCGGACTCGGCCCTGGACCTGGTCCAGGCGCTGCAGCGCGGCGAGAAGCCCGACCCCACCCGGGGCGCGCCGCTCACCGACTTCCGCGACACCGAGCTCCAGATCGCCGGCGTGTACACCGGTCTCGCCGCGGCGGTGGACGGCCCGTCGGCCGACGCGCCGACGCTGCGGGGCTCCCACCTGGCCGAGGAACGGCAGTGGCAGGCTCCGGCGATGCCGGACACCCCACCGGCGCTGCCGCCGCTGCCCGAGAAGAAATAGCCGAGCACCAGCAGTCCGAGAGCAGGGACACCATGAGCACTCCCGCATCCGAATCGACCGCGGCACCGCTGTCGCCGGTGCTGACCCGCCGCTGGGCCTCCCCGCGGTCGTGGACCATCGACACCTACGAGTCGCTGGACGGGTACCAGGGGCTGCGCAGCGCGCTGCAGGGTCAGCCCGGCCAGCTCATCGAGCTGATGAAGGCGTCCGGGCTGCGCGGCCGCGGCGGCGCCGGCTTCCCGACCGGGATGAAGTGGTCGTTCCTCCCGCAGGGCGACGGCAAGCCGCACTACCTCGTCGTCAACGCCGACGAGGGAGAACCCGGCACCTGCAAGGACATCCC
>JBQGEH010000013.1:0-2495 GCA_052039515.1 Nakamurella sp.
GGTGGCCGCCCGGGCCCGGCGGGCCGGGGTGCCGGTGGTCGCCGTGGTCGGCCGCCACGAACCCTCCGACCGGGACGACCCGGACGTCGCGGTCCTCGAGCTCGTGTCCTTCGTCGGCGCGGACGCCGCCGAGGCCGACACCGCGGGCGCCGTCCGCCGCGTGGTCGCCGAGTACCTGACCGACTGACTCAGCCGTCGAAGCGGGCGCGGCGGGCGGCCCGGCGCAGCACCGCCAGGACGGCCGGGCCGAGCACGACCACCGCGACCACGTTGGTCAGCGCCCGCCCGGTGTCCCAGCCCGCGGTCGAGCTGATCAGAGTGAAGACCAGGAAGCGGTGCAGGTTCTCCCCCGGCGACGCGCCCGGCAGGTAGGCCAGGCCCGGGGTGTCGAAGCCGGCCCCGACCGCGAACGGCCAGTACGACAGGTTCATCAGCAGCCCGAACGCGTAGGCGGCGAGCACCCCGTAGCCGGCCAGCAGGACGACCTCGCCGACCCCGCGGATCCGCCGCGGCAGCAGGCCGGCCCCCATGCCGACCCAGGCCGCGGCCAGCATCTGGAACGGCAGCCACGGGCCGACCCCGGCGGTCAGCAGGGCCGAGGCGAACAGCGACGTCGTCCCGAGCATGAAACCGAACCCCGGTCCGAACACCCGCCCGGCCAGGATCAGCAGGAAGAACACCAGCTCGATACCCGCGGTGCCGGCGCCCAGCGGCCGCAGCGCGGCGTTGACCGCCGACAGCACCCCCAGCATGGCCAGGCTGGACGCACTGAGTCCGCCGTCGGACAACTGAGCCACCGTCAGCAAGACCAGGACCGGCAGCAGGGCGAGGACCACGAACGGCGCCTGGACCCGCTGGGCGGCGTCCGGCGCGTTGCCGATCAGCAGTGGCCAGGCGAACAGGAACAGCCCACCGACGGTGGCGACGGTGAGGACGGCCGCCGACCGGACGCTCAGCGGCCAGGCCCGGACCGCGGTCATCCGAGCGCCTCCCGCACCTGGTCGACGGTCAACCAGGGCTCCGGGTGCAGCACCCTGGCCACCTGCGGCGCGAACGACGGTGACGCGGCGATGACCTCGGCGGTCGGGCCGTCGGCGACGACGTCGCCGGCCGCCATCACCAGCACCCGATCGGCGAAGCGCGCGACGAACTCGACATCGTGGGTGGCCACCAGCAGCGCGGTGCCGGCGGCGGCGAGCTCCGCGAGGACGGTGACCAGCGCGGCTTTGGCCCGGTAGTCCAGCCCCCGGGTCGGCTCGTCCAGCAGCACCACCGCCGGCGCGCCGGTGAGCTGGACGGCCAACGCCAGCGCGAGCCGCTGCCCCTCGCTGCAGTCCCGCGGGTGGGTGGCGTCGTCGACGCCGGGGGCCAGCCGGTCGAGCAGACCGCGGCAGGTGCCGTCCGCGGCCTCGTGCTGGCGGTCCGCGGTGCGGCATTCCGCACCGACGGAGTCCAGGTACAGCAGGTCGGCCGCGGTCTGCGGCACCAGCGCGAGCGGCGCGTCCCGGTCCACCGGTTCGTCGTGGACGCGCACCCGGCCGGCGGTCCGGCGTCCGTGCGCGGTCAGGGACCACAGCAGGCTGGATTTCCCCGACCCGTTGCGGCCCATCAGCGCCACCCGCTCACCGCGGCGCAGGACGAGATCGGCGTCGCGGACGGCGGTCTGGTCGCCGTAGCGGACGGTGACCCGGGACGCGGTCAGCACCGGCTCACCGACCGCCGGGGTGGGGCGCGACGGGCCGCGTCCGCTCAGCTGGGCCCGCAGTGAGGCCGCGGTCCGCCGGGCGTCCCGGATGGACAGCGGCAGCGGCGACCAGCCGAGCAGCCGGCCCAGCTCGACGAGCGGCGGCGCGACCGGCGCGTCGACCATGAGGGCGGCGGGGTCGCCGTCCCGGACGGTGCCGTCCCCGGCGACCAGCACGAGCCGGTCGGCGAACTGCAGGACCCGTTCCAGCCGGTGCTCGGCCATCACGACCGTGACCCCGAGGTCGTGGACCAGCCGGACGACCGCGGCGACCACCTCCTCGGCGCTGGTCGGGTCGAGCGCGCTGGTCGGCTCGTCCAGCACGAGCACCCGTGGGCCGGCGGCGAGCACCGCGCCGATGGCGACCCGCTGCTGCTGGCCGCCGGACAGCGTCCGCAGCGCCCGGTTCCGGAGGTCGGCGATCCCGAGCAGGTCCAGCGTCTCCTCCACCCGGGTGCGCATGGTGGCGGCGGGCAACCCGAGCTGCTCCATGCCGTAGGCGAGCTCCTCCTCGACGGTGTCGGTGACGAACCCGGCGAGGGGGTCCTGACCGACGACCCCGACGACCGCGGCGAAGTCCCGTGGCCGGTGCTCCGACGTGCGCAGGTCCGCCACCGTGACCGTGCCGCCGACGATCCCGCCGGAGAAGTGCGGGACCAGCCCGTTGAGCAGCCCGAGCAGTGACGACTTGCCGGAGCCGGTCGGCCCGGCGACGACGACCAACTCCCCCTCCCCGATCATCACGTCGACG
>JBQGEH010000014.1:0-11316 GCA_052039515.1 Nakamurella sp.
TCGCGTCGGCGAACGTGCCGCCGGTGGCGGCGGCGATGCAGCTCAGCTGCTGCCGGGCGGCGTCGTCGACCTTGAACCCGACGGTGTGCACGGTCAGGTCGACGCCCTGCCGGTCCAGTTCGGTGGCGACGTCGCAGGGGGTGGGCGGGGCGCAGGTGTCCTCGCCGTCGCTGACCAGCACGATGGACCGCGGACCTTCGGCGGGCAGCGCCGCGGCGGCCGCCCGCAGGGACTCGCCGATCGGGGTGTAACCCGACGGCTGCACGGTCGCGACCTGTGCGGTCAGGGTGGCCGCGTCCAGCGGTCCGACCGGTGTCAGGGTGGTGATGTCCCGGCAACCGGCGGCCTTGTCGGCGTCCGTGGAGCCTGTCGTGGTCCCGTAGACCATCAGGCCGACCTGACTGTCGGACGGCAGGCTCGAGACGAGCGAGGTGACGGCGGCCTTGGCGGCGTCCATCCGGACGCCGGGGGCGTCGTCGGCGCGCATCGATCCGGACGCGTCGAGCACGATCATCACCGGGACGGTCGCGGCACCCGTAGTGGCCGGTGGGATGCCGGCGGCGGCGCCGGTGGTCAGCGTGCCGGTGGCGACCACAGCTAGGGCGGCGGCCGCGGTGAAGCGCCGGACGCGGGACGTGCGGGCGATGCGGTGGTTCATGGGTACCTCCGGTATGTTTGCACCTGCAAAGGCACGCCGATGTTTGCACATGCAAATCGCGAGCGCAACACCCGGTGCCCAGCCTTCACCACCACCGGACCGGAGGAGAGCCGTGGATCCCGAGAACGCGCGTGCGTCGGCGTCCGCCCGGCAGACCGAGATCTACGGCGAGAGCTGGGCCGTCCGCCTGCGGCGGCTGATGGACGCCTACGGCGTGTCGCAGGCCCGGCTGGCCGCGGTCATCGGTCTGAGCGCTCCGATGCTCAGCCAGCTCATCAGTGGACAACGGGTGAAGATCAGCAACCCGGCGGTGTACGGCCGGATCGTCGGGCTCGAGGAGGCGCTCGCCGACCCGGCGTTCGCCACCCGGCAACCCGAGCAGATCGCCGACCTCCTCGACCGCACCGCCGCCTCGCAGCCGGTGCTGAGCACCCGGGTGGCCGCCGGTGCGGTGGAGTCCACCGCCGGTCCCGCCCTCGCCGACGCCCTCGCCGCGCTCGCCGGGCCCGGAGCGCTCACCGCGGCGGCGGACGCGGTGCGGCGGACCGCGCCGGCGCTGGCGGCGGTCCTGGACGCCGCGGCCAGGACGGCCGGGGGTCGGCCCGCGACCTGACCGCCCGTCAGGGAGCGCCGGGAGCCAGGACCTCGACACCGGCGTCCTGCAACGCCGAGGCGAGCTCGGCGGGCGGGGCGGTGTCGGTGACGAACACGTCGGCCACCGCGAGCTCGGCCGCCTGGGCGAACAGATTGCGGCCGAACTTCGACGAGTCGGCCAGCACGGCGACTTTCGCCGCGCGGCCCATCATCTCCCGCATCATCTTCGCCTCGGCGAGATGGCTGGTGGTGAAACCACTTTCGGCGGACACGCCACCGACCGCGATGAGCGCGAGGTCGCAGTGGATGCTCAACGGGTCGCCGCCGGCGGTGAGCTGGAAGCTGACCGGGCCGGTGGTGTCCTGTGCGGACAGCCGCACCGCGCCGCCGAAGATGTACAGCTCGTGGAAGACGCTGGGAGCGATCTCCATCGGGATGCGCAGGTTGTTGGTGGCGACGATGAGGTCACGGTGCTGCCGCAGGTGCCGCACCACGGACAGGATCGTGGTGCCGGCGTTCATGATGATCACCTGGCCGTCCTGGACCAGGCCGGCGGCGAGGGCGCCGATGCGGTCCTTCGCATCGGCCCGCAGCCGGGCACGGACGTCCAGCGTCGTGTCGGGGCGGGGGAGCGCCTGCGGTGCGATGGCCCCGCCGTGGGTGCGGATCAGCACGCCCTCGGCGTCCAGCTGATCCAGGTCCCGGCGGATGGTGTCGGGGGAGACGTTGAAGTGGTTGGCCAGTGCGGCCACCGTGACCTGGCCCAGCTCGCTCACGTAGCTGGCCAGACCCGCCTTGCGGGTGGCGGGCAGACGGCGGTCCTCGTCCTCGATCGGGGCGGCTGGCACCGGGGGTCTCCGTTCCCCACGGAAGCTGTGGACGTCGTTGGTCGGGGCTCCACAGTATCCGACACCGCAGAAAACCGCAGGATCTCCCCCCGAAAACCGCACGCGGCGGCGGTCGACCTCAACGCCAAAGTCGCAGAAAACCTCAGATTGCTGCAGGTTTGTGCTTGACCCACGTCACACCGTGGGGTTAGCGTTGCCCCCGTCGAGCGCAAAAGCGCATCGTTACGCAGATAGTCGCAGGAAGCCGCAAGGGCGGCCGGCCGCGACATCGTTGGACGGAGAGACATGAGCAAAGGTGCTCGTAGGCGGCAGTCGGTGGCGGTGGCCCTCGGGACCGTGGCCGCGCTGACGCTGGCGGCGTGTGGTGGCGGTAGCGACACGGCCTCGTCCGGTTCGTCGGGATCGTCCGCGGACGGCGGCACGGTGACGCTGGAGTTCGCGCAGTGGTGGGAGCCGGAGCTGCCGGCCAACTCGCTGCGGTCGATGATGGACACCTTTGAGGCGCAGAACCCGGGGATCAAGGTCAAGCTGCTGAGCGGCCCGTACGCCTCGACCAAGGAGCAGGTCATCGCCGGTGCCGCCGCCGGCACCATGTCCGACGTCGTCGGCCTGGACGGCGCCTGGGTCAACGACTTCGTCAAGCAGGGGTCCATCGCGGACCTCAGCGCGCTGATGAAGGACGCGAACTACGACGACAGCCAGCTCGCCAGCCAGATCAAGATCGACGACAAGACGTACATGATCCCGGTGGTCAACTTCGTCTACCCGCTGTTCACCAACGACAGCCTGCTGTCGGCCGCGGGTGTGTCCACCCCGCCGTCGACCCGCACCGAGTTCGCCGCCGCCGCCAAGGCCGTCAGCACCTCCGACTCCGGCGCCAAGGGCTGGATCATCCCGCTGTCGCTCGAGGCGCCCAACGGCATCCAGAACGACCTGATGTCGTGGGTGTGGGCGTCCGGCGGGTCGATGCTCAAGGACGGGCAGCCCGACCTGACCAACCCCGACGTCAAGAGCGCCGTCGAATTCGTCAAGGGTCTCTACGACGACGGTGACGTCGCCCCGGGCGCGCTGACGATGAAGGAGCAGGACAAGGTCGAGGAGTTCACCAACGGCCGCGTCGGCATGATGATCGACTCCCTCGCGCACATCAACCAGATCCGGGAGAAGAACCCGGACCTGAAGTTCTCGATCTCCGCGGTCCCGGCCGAGGACGGCTACACCGGCAAGCGCGGAATCCCCTACGCCTCCTGGGGTATCGGCGTCAGTGAGAACTCCGAGCACAAGGCCGAGGCGTTCAAGCTGGTCCAGTTCCTGATGAGCAAGGACGTGAACTCTCAGCTGTCCTCGCAGGCCAAGGCGTTCCCCGGCAACACCCAGTCGGTGCCGGACTTCGTCCCCTCCGACGAGCTGTTCAAGAAGGCCTTCGACATCTCCCAGAGCGGCACCCCGGCCAACGAGTTCGTCGGACTGCCGGTCGCCGAGGACCTGATGCGCTCCTTCGACGAGGAGTTCCAGCGGATGCTCACCGGCGAACAGGACGTCGACCAGATGCTCTCCGCCGCGCAGGACGCCTGGACCGAGAAGTTCTGAGCCGGGTCCGCCGGTAGACGCCCAGGAGGCCAGCAGTGACCCTGCTCCAGATCATTCCCGAGAACCACGAGGACACCCCGAAGTCCGCGGGCCGCCGGCCGGTCAAGGACCGACTGACGCCGTACGGGTTCCTGTCGCCGACCGTGTTGCTGATGCTCGTCCTGATGGCCGTACCGATCGTCATGGTGATCTGGTACTCGCTGCAGAACAACGTCATCATGCGGAAGAACCCGAGCTTCATCGGGCTGGACAATTTCGTGGAGGTGGTGACCGACAGGACGTTCCGCACCGCGCTGTGGAACACCACGGTGTTCACCGTGGCCAGTGTCGTCGCACACCTGCTGCTCGGCCTGGGCTTCGCGATGCTGTTGAACTCCCCGCTGCTGGGCAACCGGACCAAGGCGCTGTTCCGGGTCGTGTACTTCCTGCCGTGGCTGTTCACGGTGGCGGTCATCGCGATCCTCTGGCGGCTGATGCTGAACCCGAACGGCGTCGTGAACTACCTGCTGGAGAAGGTCGGCGTCGTCGACGCGCCGGTCGAGTGGCTGTCGTCACCGTCGACGGCGCTGGCCGCGGTCATCTTCATCAACGTGTGGGCGGGTTACCCCTTCTACATGGTGAGCCTGCTGGCCGGCCTGCAGGGCATTCCCAAGGATCTGTACGAGGCGGCCCGCGTCGACGGCGCGGGCACCCTCGCCCAGTTCCGCAACGTCACCCTCCCGCAACTCAAGCCGATCATCATCAGCATGGCGATGCTGGACGTCATCTGGACCACCCAGCAGTTCGCGCTGATCTGGATGACCACCGGCGGCGGGCCGATCGACAAGACCGAGATGCTGTCGACCTACACCTACAAGCTCGCGTTCAGCGAGTACCAGTTCTCGCTGGCCTCGGCCAGTGCGGTCGTCATCTTCGCCGGTTCCATGGTCCTGGCGTTCCTCTACGTGCGCCACCAGAAGGCGAGGGACTAGATGCTCCAGACGAAACCCGCACCGCCGTCCCCGGTCTCGGCCCCCGCCGGCCCTAACCGGCAGAAGCGCAACCGGTTGTACGGCAAGATCGCCACCCTGGTGGCGCTGTGCGTCGGCGCCGTCTTCGCCGGCTTCCCGGTGCTCTGGATGCTGTCCAGCTCGTTCAAGTCCAACACCGAGATCTTCGAGCTGCCACCGCGTCTGATCACCGACAACTTCTCGTTCGGCGCCTACGCGAGCATCCTCACCGACCCGGTGAAGCTGCGCTTCTTCATCAACAGCTACGACATCTCCATCGCGGTGACCGTGCTGACGCTGGTGGTCTCGCTGTTCGCCGCCTACGCCTTCAGCCGCTACGAGTTCCCCGGCAAGCGGGTGCTCAACGTCATCATCATCAGCGTCCAGGCGGTCCCGCCGATCACGCTGCTCATCCCGTTCTTCGGGTTGATGGTGACGCTGAAGCTCTACAACACCTACCCCGGCCTCATTCTCACCTACATGGTGTTCACCCTGCCGTACGCGATCATCATGATGACCGGCTACTTCAACACCCTGCCGCGGGAGCTCGACGAGGCCGTCCGGGTCGACGGCGGCGGGGCGATGACCGCCCTGTGGCGCATCCTCGTCCCGGTCTCCATCCCCGGCATCGTCTCCGTCGGCATCTACACCTTCATGATCGCGTGGAACGAGTACCTCTTCGCGCTGACGCTGACCAAGACCGACGACATGCGCACCGTGCCGATCGGGATCCAGCTGCTCATGGGCCAGCACACCTACGAGTGGAACGAGATGATGGCCATGAGCTTTCTCGGCAGCATCCCGGTCCTGGTGCTGTTCCTGCTCTTCCAGCGCTTCTTCATCGGCGGCATGACCGCCGGCTCGGTGAAGAGCTGACGCTGCCGACTCCCCAGGCATCCCTGGGTCCGTTCCCACCCCAGTCCCACCCACAGCCGGTGACCCCGGCCTGCCGCAAGGCATCTCACGAGGAGACCCCCGCATGTTGATGAACGGCAAGAAGCTGCTCGACGTCGCCAACCAGCACAATTTCGCGGTTCCCGCGTTCAACATCAGCGACTACGCGATGCTGAACGGAATCATGGAGATCAGCGAGGAGCGTCGCGCCCCGGTCATCCTGGCCATCCACCCCGACGAGCTCAGCCACATCGGCGCCGACGTGCTGCCGGCACTGATCGCCCGGGCCCACCGGTCGACCGTGCCGGTCACCATCCACCTCGACCACGGTGCCTCGGTCGAGCAGGTGCTCACCGCCATCCAGGCCGGGTTCACCTCGGTGATGATCGACGGCTCGCTGCTGCCCTTCGAGGACAACGTCGCCGTCACCCGCAAGGTCGTCGACATCGCCCACGCCGTCGGGGTTTCCGTGGAGGGAGAGCTCGGCACCATCGGCAAGACCGACGACGAGGCCGAGGCCGGTACCGCCGAGTTCATCTACACCCAGCCCGAGGAGGCGGGGTCGTTCATCGAGCGCACCGGCGTGGACAGCCTCGCCATCGCGATCGGCACCTGCCACGGCATCTACCCTGCGTGGATGAAGCCGGAGCTCAAGCTCGACCTGCTCGAGCAGATCAAGACGGCGGTCAACATCCCGCTGGTGCTGCACGGCGGCTCCAACAACCCCGACGGCGAGATCGGCCAGTCGGTGAAGCTGGGCGTCAACAAGATCAACATCTCCAGTGACATCAAGGTGGCCTACCACGACAAGATGCGTGAGGTGCTCGCCGATGCGGGCGTGCGCGAGCCGAACACCATCCAGCCGCCGTGCATCGCCGCGATGAAGGCGACCGCCGCGCACAAGATCGAGCTGTTCGATGCCGCCGGCAAAGCCGATCTCTACTGACGTCCCGGCCGACCCCGGGGCCGGCCGCCGGCCGGTCCTGGGGCTCGGCGGCACCGTCGACTACGAGGTCCACTGGGACGAGACCATCGTCCAGGGCCTCGTCGACCGGTACGGCATCGACGCCGGCGAGCTGGACCGGTGGGCCCCGATCACCGACGAGAGATCCCTGCTCACAGCGCTTCTCGGCTTCGTCGCGAGTGGCACCGGCGGTGAACGCTTCGTCGCCTCACCGGCCGTCGTGGAGGCGTTCGCCGCGCACTTCCCGCGCAGCATCACCCTCGGCGGCACCTGCGTGCGGGCGGCGCTGGCGATGGACCGGCTGGGCCTGTCGAGCACCGTGCACCTGGTGAGCATCGACGACCACGTGCGACGGTTGCTGCCCGACCGGATCGATCACCTCTGCAGCGCCACCGCCGACAGCACCGATCCGCACCTGATCGTCCAGTTCGGAGCCGGTACCGGCGTCCGGGTCGGTGGCACCGAGGTGCGCTCGGCGCACCCGAACCGCGTCATCCTGGTCAACGACCTGCCCAACGAACTGCTGGTGGTCAGCGACGAGCTGGCGGAGCGGGTGGCCGACGCCCCGGTGTTCCTGGTGTCCGGCTTCAACACCATGAAGGACGCGGACCTGCTCGCCGACCGGCTCGACCGGGTGCGGGAGGCAATCGGTCGGGTGCCGTCCGACGGGGTCGTGCTCTACGAGGACGCCGGTTTCCACGACCCGTCGATGAGTGCGCAGGTGCGTGCCGGCATCGTCGACGTCGTCGACCTCTACAGCCTCAACGAGGACGAGATGCAGGGCTATCTCGGCCGGAACCTCGACCTGCTCGACCCGGTCGCGATGGCCGCGGCTCTGGAGGACCTGCAGCGGCTGATCCCGGCCCGGACGCTCGTCGTGCACACCAAGTACTGGGCGGTCGCGCTGGGCGAGGACTCCGCGCGCTGGGCCGGCGTGCTGCGGGGCGGCATCACGATGGCCGGCACGCGCTTCGCCCACGGTGACGACTTCACCGCCGACGACCACGCCCGCACCGGTGCCGGCCCCCGCAACCCGGACGGCGCGGTGTTCGCCGCCGCGCTCAACCGCCGGCTGGACGGCGGCGCGCACTGCGAACCGGCGCTGTCGCTGGACGTCGCCCGGCCCACCACCATCGGGCTCGGTGACGTGTTCGTGGGCGGCATGATCGCCGCCCTCATCGGGGTCGGGGTCGACGAGGACGAACCGGCGGGTCAGGCGCGGCGGCTCCGCGCGAACCAGTAGCCGCCGCCGGCCAGCAGCACGATCGCGGCGACCGCGGCGAACCACCACCAGCCGTTGCCGCCCTCGGCGGCGGCGGCGGTGGCGGTCGGGGCCGGGGTGTCGCCGGCGGGGGTGGTGGTGCCGGCGTCGGTGGGGCCCGGGGCGGCCGCGGACGGTTCGGTGGGGCCGCCCGCGGTGGCCGCCAAGGCCGAGGTCGGGGTCGGGGCCTGGGGCGGGGTCTGCGTCGTCGTGTCCGACGCGGACGTGGCCGGCTCGACAGGCTCCGAGGTCACCGGCGTCGACACGGGGATGTCACTGCTCGGCGCGGCTTCGGCGGTCACCGTGAACGAGATGCCCCCGCGGAAGGTGTCGCCGTCGGTGGCCACCAGCCGGTAGGCGACCGCCCAGAAGCCCGCACCGCCGTCCGGCGTCGCCGGCAGCGTGCCGAGGTCGGCGGTCACCGTGTCGCCGTCCACCGTCGCCGGCACCTCGACCGGCTCACCGCCGGGCGGCGTCACCGTCACCGTCGGCGCGGCCGGGTCGACCGGCCCCACCGGATCGGCGAACACCAGGGTGATGACGCCCGGCCGCCCGTCGACGGTCCCGCCGTCGGCCGGATCGCTGGACGCGAGATCGGTGTGCGCCCAAGCGGCGGGGGCGGTGACACCGCCGAGCAGCAGCAGAGCGGCGGTCAGGGCCAGAGCCGTGAGACGGCGATGGGGGCGGAGGCGGGGCATGGTCGTCCTCGAGATCGGGGCGGGGGACATCCGGACAGCGGACGGGGCGTCCGCCGAGTTCCCGGCGGTCATGCGGCCGGGCGGCGGAGCCGGTCCTCGGCCGGCCCGGCCACGATGAGCAGCAGCAGGCACCACAGCCCGCCCGCCGGGTACAGGAACGACACCACCACCGCGAGCAGCATGACGGCCGGGACGACCGGGACGGTGCGCTGTCCCCGGAACTCGGCGACCTCGGGGTCGTCCCGCAGCAGGTCCGTCGCGTGCGACCGGCCCCGCAGCTCGATCCCGAACAGCGCGACGGTGGAGATCAGCAGGTTGATCAGGTAGACCGGCACGCTGCCGCTCAGTTGCACCACGGTGCTGGCGACCAGTTCGGTGGTGAACGGCAGGATCACGATGGTGAACAGCCACACCAGGTGCAGACCCATCACCCTGCTGTCGTAGTTGCGGAAGTACTCCAGGAGATGGTGGTGGGCCCGCCACAGCTTCCAGATGACGACGAAGCTGAGCAGGAACGTGAGGAACTGCTGGGAATGCTCCGACACGATCCGGCCGAGGGTGTCGCCCCGGGTGAAGTCGGACGGGATGTCGACCAGCGGCAGCACGAGCAGGGTCAGGGCGATGGCGACCACCGCGTCGGTGAAGTTGATGAGTCGATCGAAACCCCGTCCGGTGCGCATCCCGGCATTCTGACAGTCCGGGTGGGTGCGGCGGGTCGGTGCCAGACTGGCCGCACACGTCAGCGGCGGAACCGCCGCCGGAAGGACGGGGGAGCCGTATGCCGCTGTGGATCTGCCTCACCTGCGGGGCCGAGCACCCGGACACCCGCCGCCCGCCCGAGGGGTGCGCGATCTGCCTGGACGACCGGCAGTGGGTGCCGCCGGAGGGCCAGCGGTGGAGCACGGCCGGCGACCTGGAGGTGGGCCGCACCTTCGACATCGAGGAGATCGAGCCGGACCTGTTCGCCGTCACGGTGACGCCGGAGGTGGCCATCGGGCAACGCACCCTGGTCGTGCGCACCCCGGCCGGCAATGTGCTCTGGGAGCCCTCGGCCTACATCAGCGCCGAGCTGGTGGTCGCGGTCGAGGCGCTCGGCCCGGTGGCCGCGATCACCGCGAGCCATCCGCACCTGGCCGGGGCGGCCGTGTCGTGGACCCACATGCTCAGCGCCCGACAGGGCACCGAGGTGCCGATCCTGTGGAACGCCCACGACCGGCGCTGGGTCCAGCGGCCCGATGCCGCCTACCGGTTCTGGCGCGACCGGCACGAACCGGTGGCGGGGGTGACGCTCGTCCGGGCGGGTGGGCACTTCCCCGGGTCGTGCGTGCTGCACTGGCCGGCCGGCGCGGGTGGGCGCGGGGTGCTGCTTGTCGGGGACACCCTGATGGTCGGGCCGGGTGGACACACGGTGTCGTTCATGCGCAGCTACCCCAACCAGCTGCCGCTGCCGGAGCGTCTCGTCCGCGGCATCGTGGCCGCGCTCGAGCCGCTGACCTACGACCGGATACACGGGGCGTTCGCCGGACGGATGATCGACGGGGACGCGCCGGCCGTCGTCCGGACCTCCGCGGAGCGCTACATCGGCTGGCTCACCGACACCCTCCGCGACCCGGACGAGCAGCTCACGGACGATACTCAGCGGACTGAGTAATTCCTCAGCCTGCTGGGTATCAACCGGGACATGAACAGCGACCGCACCCGTCAGATCACCGTCACCGTCAGCGAGATCGTCTGCATCTTCGGCACCCTGCTGGGTGTCGGGGTGTTCGGCGGCACGCAGGTCAATCAGGCGGGCGGTGGAGCGCTGTCGGCCGACGCGACACTCATCGCACCCGGGACCCAGGCCTTCTCCATCTGGTCCGTCATCTATCTCGGGCTCGCCGCCTACACGGTGTGGCAGTGGCTGCCCGGCCAGGCGACCGCCGAGCGGCACCGCCGGATCGGCTACCTGGCCGCGGCGTCCATGCTGCTCAACGCGGGTTGGCTGCTCGTTGTCCAGGCCGGCTGGCTGTGGGCCAGCGTTCTCGTCATCCTCGCGTTGGTCGGTGTGCTCGGGGTGATCATCTCCCGACTGGCCGGGTCGCCGTCCCGGTCGCTGGCCGACACGATCATCACCGACGGCACCTTCGGGCTGTACGTGGGCTGGGTCAGCGTGGCCACCGCGGCCAACATCACCGCCACCCTCAAGGACGCGGGCGTCGATCCCGCGCAGGGCACCGCGGAGATCCTGACCGTCGCCGTGCTGGTGGTCGCGGGTGCGATCGGCGTGCTGCTGTCGCGCGTGAGCCGGGGCAACCTCGGCATCGGCGCGGCCATGGTGTGGGGGATCAGCTGGATCGCCATCGCCCGGGCCACCGCCGAGCCGCGCTCCACGGTCGTCACCGTGGGTGCCATCGCCGTGGCCGTCGTGCTGGTGGTGGCCTTCGTGCAGGCCCGGGCGGCGGCGTCCGCGGGCCGGGGTGTGGGTGCCCGGACGGGGTCGCTGGCCCGCGCCTGAGCCCGTCCCGAGCCGCGAGCGCTGCCCGCGCGCTTCCGTTCTCGCTGTTTGCGCTTCCACTTTCGCTTCCCGCGTCCGACATGTCGGAAGCGGGTAGCGATGTCGGAAGCGGGAAGCGATGTCGGAAGCGGGACGCCGGGGACCGGGCTTCGGGTGCAGCGTCCGGCCCGGCCTCGCTCCACAGCTCGAACCCCGCCACCGTCCGCCCTTCGCGCGGCCGGCTTCCGTCAACGCTGCCGACATCTCGTCCGCGTCAACGGATGTCGGAAGCGGGAAGCAGCGGCAGCGGGAAGCGAGGCCCGGCCTGACGCGGCCCGACTCGG
>JBQGEH010000015.1:0-4088 GCA_052039515.1 Nakamurella sp.
CCCGACGTTGCGCGCGGCCGCCGGGCCGCGGCCGCCGCTGCGCAGCACCGTCACCCCGGCGGGCACGCCGAGCGCGGCGGGCGGACTGGGACGGTCGTCCACGACGAGGATCTCGGGTGCCGAGCCACCATCCCGCGCCACCGCCGCCCCGACGGACTCCAGCAGTGTCCCCAGCGACGGCCGGCCCACCGTCGGGATGACGATCGACACCGACGGTCTCACCGGGTTCCACCGGAGGCGGTCCGGCGCACCGCGAACGGCCCGATCGCCAGGAGATCGACGGGCGTGGAACCGAAGCACTCCAACGCGTCCGAGGGTGAATCCACCATCGGTCGTCCGGCGGTGTTGAGGCTGGTGTTGACGACCACCGGCAACCCGGTCCGCCGGGCGAAGCCGGTGAGCATCCGGGCCACCAGCGGTTCGGTGGCCGGGTCGACGCTCTGGATCCGCGCGGTCCCGTCGACGTGCACGACGGCCGGGATGCGGTCCCGCCACGCGGGGTCGACGTCCTGGACGAACAGCATGTAGGGCGAGGTGAGCGGACCGCGGCTGAAGATCTCGCCCGCCCGCTCGGCCAGCACCATCGGGGCGACCGGGCGGAACTGTTCCCGGCCCTTGACGTCGTTGAGCCGCCGCAGGTTCTCCGCCCGGCCGGGGTGGGCCAGCAGCGAACGGTGACCCAGCGCCCGCGGGCCGAACTCGCTGCGGCCCTGGAACCAGGCGACGATGCCGTCGGCGGCGAGTGTCTCGGCCACCGCCTCGGCGATGTCGGCCGGCCGGTCGTAGGGCACCCGGGCCGTCCGCAGCACCGCTTCGAGCTCTTCGTCGGTCCAGCCGCGGCCGAGGTCGGGCCCGGGGAACGGCTGCAGTTCGTCGTAGGACTGCTGGGCGGCGTACAGCGCACCGCCGAGCGCGGTGCCGGCGTCGCCGGCGGCCGGCTGCACCCAGATGTCGGTGAAACCGCTGTCGGCGTAAAGCCGGGAGTTGGCCACGCAGTTCAGCGCCACTCCGCCGGCCATGGTGAGCCGGGTGGCCCCGGTCTGCTCCCGCAGGCCGCGGGCCAGGTCGAGCAGCACCTCCTCGAGGACGGCCTGCAGGCTGGCGGCGAGGTCGGCGTGCACCGGTCCCCAGTCCTCGTCCGGCCGCCGGCGCGGGGCGAACGCGGACCAGTCGACACCGGCGGTGCGGAAGCCGCCGTCCCCGGTGGCGTGCACCGACTCCCGCAGCCGGTCGAGGTGGCGGGGCGTGCCGTAGGAGGCCAGCGCCATCACCTTGTACTCGTCGGAGCTGCGCAGGAAACCCAGGTGGTCGGTGGCGTCCTCGTACAGCAGCCCCAGCGAGTGCGGGAGCCGTTGGCTGCCCAGGATCTTCAGCGCTCCCCCGTCGAACAGCCCGCCCAGGTGGCTGTGCTGTTCGCCGCGCCCGTCCAGCACCAGCGTGGCGCAGTCGCCGCCGAACGGGGCGGCCAGGCCGGCCGACGCGGCGTGCGCCACGTGGTGCGGCACGAAGCGGACCTTCGCCGGGTCCAGCCCCGGGATGGCGGCCGCCAGGAACTGCGGGGCGCGCACGGCGTAGTCGTGCCGCAGGTGGTCCCACGGGTCGTCCAGTCCGAGTTCGGCGGGGTCCGGGTGCAGGTCCGGGTCGAAGGAGTAGGTGACGATGTCGAGGTCGGCCGCGGTCAGTCCCCCCGCCGCCAGGCACCAGGCGGCCGCCAGCTCCGGCTGCTCCCACGCCGAGAACGGCACCGGCCGCTTGCCGTGCTTGCGACGGCTGAAGCGCTCCTCCTCGGCCGCGGCGACGGTGACACCGTCGACCACCAGCGCCGCGGACGGATCGTGGTACAGCGCGTTGATCCCCAGGATGCGCACGGGTCAGCCCTCCCGCACCGTGGTCAGCGCGTCGGCGGTCTCCCGGGGCGGCGGCACCGTGGGAGCCCAGCCGTCCAGCGCCGCCAGCACCGCGCGCTCGCGCACGTCGGCGACGGTGGCGGCGAGACCGGCGGCCCGGTCGATCTCCGGACGCCACCCGAGTTCCCGCCCGATCAGGCCGATGTCCGGCCGCCGCACCGCCGGATCGTCGACAGGTCGTGCCACGAAACGGATGTCGGACGACGAGCCGGTGACGGCGATGATCTCCCGGGCGAGTTCCAGCACGGTCAGCTCGTCCGGCGCGCCGATGTTCACCGGACCGGGCAGGGTGCTGCCGGCGACGGCGAGGATGCCGCGGACGGTGTCGTCGACGAAGCACACCGAGCGGGTCTGCCGGCCGTCACCGGCGACGGTCAGGTCGTCCCCGGCCAGCGCCTGGCCGATGAAGGTGGGGATGGCACGGCCGTCGTCCAGCCGCATCCGCGGGCCGTAGGTGTTGAACAGCCGCACGATGGCGGTGTCGACGCCGCACCGCGTCCGGTAGGCCATGGTCAGCGCCTCGGCGAACCGCTTCGCCTCGTCGTAGACACCGCGGGGACCGACCGGATTGACGTGCCCCCAGTAGGTCTCGGGCTGCGGATGCACCTGCGGGTCGCCGTAGGCCTCCGACGTGGACGCCAGCACGAACCGCGCACCCTTGTCCTTGGCCAGTCCCAGGGCGTGCAGGGTGCCGATGCTGCCGACCTTCATCGTCTCGATCGGCAACCGCAGGTAGTCCACCGGCGAGGCGGGCGAGGCGAAGTGCAGCACCAGGTCGACCGGGCCCGGCACGTGCAGGTACTCGGTGACGTCGCAGCGGATCAGGTGGAAGCGTTCCGACGAGCGCAGGTGAGCGACATTGGTCGGCGAGCCGGTGGAGAAGTCGTCGAGGCAGACCACGTCGCTGCCCGCGGCGACCAGGGCGTCGCACAGGTGCGAGCCGAGAAAGCCTGCGCCGCCGGTGATCACGACTCGGGGGAAGGTGCGCATCCAGCCTCCGGGAGGACGGACCGCCCGGCGGCGCCACGATCGGCCGACACGGGTGGGGTGCCGGTAGGACCGGCGACCGCGTGCGGCTGTTGTTCAACCGTGGAACGCCCGGCCGTCGACGTCCGGGCCGGGTGTCCGGCGGGGCGTTCGGGCCGTGCGTCTCCTTCCTACCCGAGAAGCGCTTCTCGTGCACCTCCGATCAGTGCAGGTCACGCTGGGTGCGCGGGTCGGTACCGGAGCCGCCGGGGAGCCCGCAGGCTCCCCGGGGGTCAGCGGGCCCGGGGGTGGGCGGTGGCGTAGACCTCCCGCAGCGAGTCGACCGTGACCAGGGTGTAGACCTGGGTGGTGGTCACCGAGGCGTGGCCGAGAAGCTCCTGCACGGAACGGATGTCGGCGCCGCCCTCGAGCAGGTGGGTGGCGTAGGAGTGCCGCAGGGTGTGCGGCGAGACGTGGTCGGCCAGCCCCGGGACACCGCTGCGTTCGGCCGCCGCGCGCAGGATCTGCCAGGCCGCCTGCCGGGTGAGCCGGCCACCGCGGGCGTTGAGGAACACCGCCGGGCTGAACCGGGCGGTCCGCCCGGACGCGAGCGCCGGCCGGCCCTGCACCAGGAAGGCCTCCAGCGCGGCGACCGCGTACGACCCGATCGGCACCTGCCGTTCCTTGGATCCCTTGCCGCGGAGCCGGGCGACCCGGCCGACCAGGTCGACGTCGTCCACGTCCAGCCCGACGACCTCGCTGATCCGGGCCCCGGTGGAGTACAGGAACTCGAGCATCGCCCGGTCCCGCAGCGGCCGCGGCTCCGTCCCGCCGGCCGCCTCCAGCAACGCCAGCACCGACTCGAACGGGATGGCTTTGGGCAGCCGCCGGGCGGGGGCCGGTGGCCGGACGTCGCGGGCGGTGTCGTCGGGAACGACGCCCTCGGCGGTGAGGAACTTGTGCCAGCCGCGGGCCGCCACCACCGCGCGGGCGGCCGACGACGCGGCCAGCGGCGGCCGGTTCCCGTCCCCTTCGCGCAGCGCGGCCAGGAACCCGCTGACGTGCGCGGCGGTGATCTGCGCCGGGCCGGTCACCCCCGCCGACGTCAGGTGCGCGACGTAGCGGGTGAGGTCACGTCGGTAGGACAGCACCGTGTTCAGCGCCATGCCGCGTTCCACGGTGAGGTGGTCGAGATAGGTGCCGACCGCGGCGACG
>JBQGEH010000016.1:0-2226 GCA_052039515.1 Nakamurella sp.
CTCGGGGTCACAGGCTGGTACACATGTTTCACAGCGTTACGGCAGCCATAGCGTAGGGGAAACGCCCGGTCCCATCCCGAACCCGGAAGCTAAGCCCTACAGCGCCGATGGTACTGCACCCGCCAGGGTGTGGGAGAGTAGGACACTGCCGAACACAACCCCCGAAAGAGGGGCCCCCACACCCGGGGGCCCCTCTTTCTGCGTTCTGCGGAGCACTGACGTTCTGATCGGACAATCGAAGAGCGGAATTCATTTGCTCGAGCCTCGCCACGGTGGGCTCAACCCGTCGCTCCGGTCGCACGCGACGAAACCACCCTCCGTCGAGTCCCGCTCATCGTCACCGTGACGAAGCGCGGACACGTCATCCGCCGCAGGAATGTCGAACAGATCCCGCGCCACCCGGTCCCATGTCGAGAATCACCGACACCTCCGGCCCCTTCCGACCAATCGATGCCTCGGGCGTCAGGATGGGGCGGTGGCGGCCTGACCTCAGAGCCGCGTCGTCGTGACAGGAGATCCTCATGTCTGCAGATGTTCCGCCGCCGGCCGAGGCGCACACTGACGCCGTCCGCCAGCCGATGAGCGTCACCGGGTCGGGGACTGATGCCGGCGCCACCGTGACCCCCGGCATGCGGATCGCTGCGGCGTGGTCCTGGCGGTTCCTGGTGGTGGTCGCAGCAGCGGCCGTCGTCCTGTTCGTGCTGGCGTTCTTGTCCGAGATCACCATTCCCATCGCCATCGCCCTGCTGCTGAATTCGTTGCTGAATCCCGTGCGCCGTTGGCTCATGGTGAAGGGATGGCGTCCGCACCTGGCGTCGACCGTGGTCTTCATCGTCGGTCTGCTGCTGGTCGTCGGATTGATCTTCGTCGTGGTCCGTCAGTTCGTGACCGGCGCGCCCGATCTGGCCGCCAAGGCCGGCGGTGGCGTGGAGAAGGTGCAGGACTGGCTGGTGAACGGGCCGCTCCAGTTGTCCCAGGAACAGATCGACGGCGGTATCGAGTCGATGCGGCAGGCCCTGGTCGACAACAAGGACGCGTTGACCTCCGGTGCGCTCAACACCGCGACCTCGGTCGGGCACGTCGTGACCGGCCTGGTGCTGGTGCTGTTCACGCTGTTCTTCTTCCTGCGGGACGGCGAGCGCATCTGGGCCTGGCTGCTGCGGCTGGCGCCGGTGCGAGCCCGAGCTCGCGTCGGCGGCGCCGCCTCCCATGCCTGGACGACGCTGGGCGGGTACGTGCGGGCGACCGTGCGGGTGGCGTTCGTCGACGCCATCGGCATCGGTGCCGGCCTGCTCGTCCTGGGTGTCCCGCTGGCCATCCCGTTGACGGCGCTGGTGTTCCTCGCGTCGTTCGTGCCGATCATCGGCGCGCTGCTCAGTGGCGGCGTCGCCATCCTCGTCGCTTTGGTCACGGTTGGCTTCGTCAAGGCACTCATCCTGC
Organism: Nakamurella sp.; assembly: GCA_052039515.1. GTDB lineage: Bacteria > Actinomycetota > Actinomycetes > Mycobacteriales > Nakamurellaceae > Nakamurella. The sequence goes on from JBQGEH010000016.1 coordinate 1,441, forward strand.
TGGCGGTCGTCATCGCGGTGCAGCAGCTCGAAGGTCACGTGCTCCAGCCCATCCTGCTGGGCCGGGCGGTCAGCCTGCACCCCTTGGCGGTGGCGTTGTCGATCGCCGCCGGTGTCGTCGTCAGCGGAATTGTCGGCGCCCTGCTGGCCGTCCCCCTGGCCGCGACAGTCAACGCCGCGGTGAAGTACCTGGCGGGTCGTGCCGCCCCGGCGGAGACTCGGGACAAGGTCGAGCAGCGCCTCGACGAAGAGGAACAGGGACCGCCGGCAGCGTCGCCGAGCACGGCCTGATCGCGGGCGTCAGCGGCGTCCGTCCGAGGTGTCGACGTCGGCGGTACCCGGAGGAGATGACGGGATGACCACGAGCGCTGCGCACAGCTCGGTCGACGACGTCCTCGTCGTGGGTGCGGGGCACAACGGTCTGGTCGCTGCGATCCTCGCCGCGCGGGCGGGGCACTCCGTGACGGTCCTCGAGCGCGGGACCGCGGTCGGCGGAGCCACCGTCAGCGCCGCCGTCTTCACCGGACATCCCGCGAGGTTGAGCCGCTACTCGTACCTGGTCTCCCTCTTCCCCGATGCACTCGTCCGCCGGCTGGGAATCGAGCTGCCGTTGGCGTCGCGCGCGGTGGCCTCCTACACACCGGTGCGTCGTCACGGTCGTCCCGACGGGCTGCTCGTCGAGACGCGCCCCGGAACAGCGACCGAGGAGTCGTTCCGCCGGATCACCGGGAACTCGGACGACCACCGGGCCTGGACGGAGTTCTACGGCGGGGTGGCGCAGCTCGCC
>JBQGEH010000017.1:0-2050 GCA_052039515.1 Nakamurella sp.
CGCACCGGGGTCCGTCCGGCCGTCCCGTTGGACGAGGTCGAGCCCGCGTCGGAGATCGTCAAGCGGTTCGTCACCGGCGCGATGAGCTACGGCTCGATCTCCGCCGAGGCGCACGAGACGCTGGCGATCGCGATGAACCGGCTGGGCGGCAAGTCCAACACCGGTGAGGGCGGCGAGGACGTCGAGCGGCTGCTCGACCCGTCGCGGCGGTCGTTCATCAAGCAGGTCGCGTCCGGCCGCTTCGGCGTGACGAGCGCCTACCTGGTGAACGCCGACGAGATCCAGATCAAGATGGCCCAGGGCGCCTAGCCCGGCGAGGGCGGCCAGTTGCCCGGCAACAAGGTCTACCCGTGGATCGCCAAGACCCGGCACGCCACCACCGGCGTCGGGCTGATCTCGCCGCCGCCGCACCACGACATTTACTCGATCGAGGACCTCAAGCAGCTCATCCACGACCTGCGCAACGCCAACCCCGCCGCGCGGGTGTCGGTCAAGCTGGTCGCGGAGCCGGGCGTGGGCACGGTCGCCGCGGGTGTCACCAAGGCGCACGCCGACGCGGTCATCGTGGCCGGCTACGACGGTGGCACCGGGGCGGCCCCGCTGACCTCGCTCAAGCACACCGGTCAGCCGTGGGAGCTGGGGCTGGCCGAGGCGCAGCAGACGCTGCGGCTGAACCAGCTGCGCGCCCAGGTCCGGGTGCAGGTCGACGGCGGTCTCAAGACCGGCCGTGACGTGATCGTCGCGATGCTGCTGGGCGCGGAGGAGTTCGGCTTCTCCACCGCTCCGCTGGTCGTCGCCGGCTGCGTGATGATGCGGGTCTGCCACCTGGACACCTGCCCGGTCGGCATCGCCACCCAGAACCCGGTGCTGCGCGCCCGCTACACCGGCACCCCGGAGTTCGTCGAGACGTTCTTCCTGTTCCTCGCCGAGCAGGTCCGCGGCTACCTCGCCGAGCTGGGTTTCCGCAGCGTCGACGAGGCCGTCGGGCACGCCGAGCTGATCGACATCGAGCAGGCGGTCGCGCACTACCGGGCCGGTGGCCTGGATCTGCGTCCGCTGCTGCACATCCCGGACGTCGACAGCCCGCTGTACTGCACGAAGCCGGCCCGCCATGACCTCACCCGCACGCTGGACGCCAAGCTCATCGAGCTGGCCGCGCCCACCCTGCTGGACGGCAAGCGGACCCGGATCGACCTGCCCGTCCGCAACGTCGACCGCACCGCCGGCACCATGCTCGGCTACGAGGTGACCAAGCGCTTCGGGCCGGACGGGCTGCCGGACCGGACGCTGGACGTGAAGCTGACCGGCACCGCCGGTCAGTCGCTGGGCGCCTTCCTGCCGCCGGGCATCACGATCACCATGGTCGGGGACGCCAACGACTACATCGGCAAGGGCCTGTCCGGCGGCCGGATCGTGCTGCGCCCGTCGCCGCACGCGCCGCGGACGAAGCCGGGCATCCGGCAGGTCATCGGCGGGAACACCGTGGCCTACGGCGCGACGTCGGGCGAGATCTTCATCCGGGGACGGGTGGGGGAGCGCTTCGGGGTGCGCAACTCCGGCGCGCTGCTGGTCGTCGAAGGCACCGGTGACCACGCCTGCGAGTACATGACCGGCGGTCGCGCGATCATCCTCGGCAAGACCGGCCGCAACGTGGCCGCGGGCATGAGCGGCGGCATCGCCTACCTGCTCGACCACGAGCCGGCCAAGGTCAACCCCGAGCTGGTCGAGATCGAGGATCTCGTCGAGAGCGAGATCGACTGGTTGGAGCAGACCCTCACCACCCACGTGGCGCTGACCGGCTCCCGGGTGGCGGCGGATCTGCTCGACGACTTCCCCCGCTCGGCACTGCGGTTCGTCCGCATCATGCCGCGCGACTACAAGCGGGTGCTCGAGATCACCGCTGCCGCCGCCGAGTCGGGTCGTGACGCCGACACGCTGATCATGGAGAGCGTCCGTGGTTGATCCCTCCGGTTTCCTCAAGCACCCGCGCCGGACCCCGGCGCGGCGACCCGTCCCGCTCCGTCTCAAGGACTGGCGCGAGGTCTACCAG
>JBQGEH010000018.1:0-2038 GCA_052039515.1 Nakamurella sp.
CCGATCCGGATGGAGATGCCGGCGTCGGTGGCGGCCTTGGCGATGTCGGCGATCTTGTCGTCGAACTGGATGATGTTGCCGGGGTTGACCCGGACCGCGGCACAGCCGGCGTCGATCGCGGCGAAGACGTACTTCGGCTGGAAGTGGATGTCGGCGATGACCGGCAGCTGCGACTTCTTCGCGATCGCCGGCAGCGCCTCCGCGTCGTCGGTGCTGGGGACCGCGACCCGGACGATCTGGCAGCCGGCCGCGGTGAGCTCGGCGATCTGCTGCAGGGTGGTGTTGATGTCGGCGGTCACCGTGGTGGTCATCGACTGCACCGACACCGGGTGGTCGCTGCCGACCCCGACGTCACCGACCATCAGCTGCCGGGTCTTGCGGCGCGGCGCGAGGACCGGGACGACCCGGTCGGACGGCATGGACGGGATTCCGAGGCTCACCATGGCGGTGTCGCGCCCTTTCGTTGCTTCTGGTGCTGCGTGTGGTTGCCGGGCGGGTCCGTGCCCTCGCGTCAGCCGAACAGCTTGACGGGGTTGACGACATCGGCGACGAAGGTGAGCACGGTCAGGCCCACGAACAACAATGCCACGACATAGGCCACCGGCATCAGCTTCGCCACGTCGAACGGCCCGGGGTCGGGGCGGCGGGCGATCTTGGCCCAGCCGCGGCGGACCCACTCGATCACCGCGCCCAGGATGTGACCGCCGTCCAGCGGCAGCAGCGGCAGCAGGTTGATCAGGAACAGGCTCATGTTGAAGCCCGCCAGCAGCTGCAGGAACAGCGCGATCTTGTCCTTGGCGGTGGTGTCCAGGTCCAGGATCTCGCCGCTGATCCGGCCCGCGCCGACGATGCCGACGGGGGTGTTGAGGTCACGCTCCTGGCCGGAGAAGATCGCGTCCCACAGCGCCGGGATCCGCGACGGGATCTGCACCACGGCGGTGGCCGCGCGCCCGATGAACGCGCCGGTGGTCTGCAGCGCCGCCACCGGTGACTGGCTGATGTACGGGGTCTGCGGAGTGACGCCGATGACACCGACGGTCTCCTGACCGGTGACCTTGCCCGCTTCGTCGTAGACGTTACGCACGGTCTGGATGACCGGGATCTCGCTGGTCAGCTGCTGTCCGTCGCGCTCGTAGACGACGCTGACGGTCTTGCCGGCGGACGCGGCGATCACCGCCCGCAGCTGGTCCCAGTTCTGCACGGGCACACCGTCCAGCGACACGAAGCGGTCGCCGGGCTGCAGGCCCGCGACCTTGGCCGGGGCCTCCGGATCGCCGGGTTCGCACTCGGTGCGGGTCTGGGCGGTCTGCGCGGAGATGATGCACTCCGAGGCGGCCTTGACGGTCGGCACCGGGGTGGGGACGCCCAGCCCGACGAGCAGGATGCCGAACAGCACCACCGCGATCGCCAGGTTCATGAACGGCCCGGCGAACATGATGACGATCCGCTTGAACGGGTGCAGCTGGTAGAACTGCCGACCGTCGTCGAGTTCTTCGATGACCTGCGCCCGGTCGTTCGTGCGGGAATCCTCGGCGATCTGGCGGAACATGCCGAGCGGGCTGATCGCGGTGGTCGACGGTCCGCGGAACTTCGCGCCCTTCCGGGCCGGCGGCACCATCCCGATCATCCGGATGTAGCCGCCCAGCGGGATGGCCTTGAGGCCGTACTCGGTCTCGCCGCGGCGGACGGAGAACAACGTCTTCCCGAAGCCGATCATGTACTGCGTGGTGCGGACCTTGAAGAGCTTGGCGAAGGTCAGGTGACCCAGTTCGTGCAGGGCGATGGACAGCAGCAGCCCGACGACGAACAGGATCACCCCGATCGCGATCAGCATGCTCGACCCAGTTCTCTCGTGGCGGCCGCGCGGGCCCAGTCCTCGGCCGCGGTGACGTCGGCGAGGGAGGTGGCGTCCTCGCCGAACTCGGCGGGACTCGTGTCCAGGATGCGCTCGAGTGTCTGGGGAATGCGTGGGAAAGCGAGATTTCCGGACAGGAAAGCCGCCACCAGCTCCTCGTTGGCGGCGTTGAACACGGCGGGC
>JBQGEH010000019.1:0-1649 GCA_052039515.1 Nakamurella sp.
GGTCGTGTCGCTCGGCCCGGTCTGCATGGCCGACGTCGACGCCGACATCCGCTCGACCGTGCTCGCCGCCGGGCTGCCGGTCGCCCCGCCCCGCCGCCGTCTCGACCCCTGGCCGGTCGCCCTGCGCCCGCCCGGCTGGGCCGCCCCGGGACCGCTCACCCCGGTCCGGGCGGAGCTCGCCCTTCCGGACGCCGGGTCGGTGCCGGTCGCGCTGCCGGCCGGCGGCGGGCCGGTCGTCCTCGTGACGCTCGGGACGCTGTTCCTCGACGGCCCGACGCTCGCGGGCGTGGTCGACGCCGTCACCGCGGCCGGGGTGCGCGCGGTGGTCGCCCTGCCCCCGACACTGCAGGCCCTCGACGTCGCCCGCCCCGACCGGGTCGCCCTGCGCCCGTTCGGGCCGCTCGGGTCGGTGCTCGAACACATCGACGCCGTCGTCTGCCACGCGGGCGCGGCGACCGTGCTGGCCGCAGCGATCCACGGGCGGCCGCTCGTGGTGGTCCCGCAGGGTGCGGACCACCACGTCAACGCGGCCGGCGTGGTGGCGGCGGGCACCGGTCTCCACGTGGCCGCGGCGGACGGACCGGACGCGATCGCCGGGGCGACCACCGCCGTCGTCGGGAGCGAGGACCACCGGGAGCGGGCGGTAGCCGTGGCCGCCTCGATCGCGGCGACACCGGGCTGGGACGACGTGGCCACCTGCCTCCCGGACTGACGCCGCGGCGGAGATCCGAACCCGTGGGGCGCGTCGCCGCACCGGGTGGGCGTGTCGCCACGGGCGTCCGGATCTCCGTCGGGGCGCCCGGCTCATCCGAGGCTGACGCACACCCCGGCGACGACCTTCGCGCAGACCTTCACACCGCCACCGCTACTGCCACTGCCCGAACCGCCGCCGCCCCCGGAGTTCGATCCCGACGACGCGCCCGAGCCACCCGACGGTTTCGACCCGCCGGAGGAGCCCCCGGACGATCCACCCGACGACCCGCCCGAGGACCCGCCCGACGACCCGGACCCGCCCGACGACCCGGACCCGCCCGACGACCCGGCGCGGGCTGCGGGAGCGGTACCGCCCGACGCCACCCCGCCCGCCCGGGGGGCCACCGGCTTCGCCGCGCCCGGGACGGCCGGCGCCGCAGGCACGGGCGTCGACCCCGCCACCGGCGCCACGGCGACCGGCGCGGTCGGCGCACCCGCGACACCGGGGCCCCCGGGAGAACCCGGCGCCACCGGCGGCAGGCTCGTCGTCTCGGCCGCGACGGCCGGTCCGGGCAGGGTGGCGCCCTCGACGACGGCCGGGCTCACGGTGCCCGCGCCCGGGTCGGAGTCCCCGAGGATGAGCAGGGTCGCGATCCCGGCCACCCCCAGCACGGCGGCGACGGCCACGGCGAGGGTCACGAGGGCGCCGGTGACGCGCCCACGGGCCCGTCGGCGGTGGCGGTGCCGCGGAGGTGCCGGCCTGCTGCGCGCCATGACCTTCACGACGGGTCTCCTTCCCGACGCCGGGCGGGGCGCCCACCCGCCCCGAGGTCCCGGCGAGAGGGTGTCGCCGCAGGTCGGGCGCCCGTGACCCCTGCTCGGGGCCCTCCACCCGGCCGGAGCACCGACACCGCCCCGACGGACGATCAGGGGGGTGCGGACGGGAACGGCGGCAC
>JBQGEH010000020.1:0-5977 GCA_052039515.1 Nakamurella sp.
GACGCCTCGATGCCCGGCGCCGTCTGGTTCCCCGGAGGCACCCTCAACTACGCCGAGCACGCGCTGGCCGACCGACCGGACCGCGCCGACGACACCGTCGTGGTCGTCGCCGCGGCCGAGGACGGATCGGCCCGGGAGCTCACGCTGGCGGAGCTGCGGGCGCTCGTCGGGGCGGCCGAGAACGGCCTGCGGCGAGCCGGTGTCGGTCCCGGTGACCGCGTCGTCGCGCTGGTGCCGAACGGGATCCACGCCCTGGTGGGGTTTCTCGCCACCGCGGCGCTCGGCGCGGTGTGGTCGTCCTGCTCGCCGGACTTCGGTCCCGGGTCGGTCATCGACCGCTTCGCCCAGATCGACCCCGTCGTGCTGCTCGCCGTCGACGGATACACCTACGGCGGACGGGATTTCGACGTGTCGGCGACGGTCACGCGGCTGCGCGCGGCACTGCCCGGGGCCACCCTGGTGCACATCCCCGTCCTGGGTACCCCGCCGCCGGACGGTGCGGTCGGCTGGGACGCCTTCACCGGGACGCCGGGCGAGCCGGACTTCACGCCGGTCCCGTTCGCCGCGCCGTTGTGGGTGCTGTACTCGTCGGGCACCACCGGCCTGCCGAAGCCGATCGTGCAGTCCGTCGGGGGGATCCTGCTCGAGCACCTCAAGGTGCTCGCGCTGCAGTCCGATCTCGGTGCGGGATCGGTGTTCTGCTGGTTCACCACCACCGGCTGGATGATGTGGAACTACCTCGTCGGCGGACTGCTGGTGGGCGCCACCGTCGTGCTCTACGACGGGAACCCCGGGTACCCCGACCTGCACACCCTGTGGCGGCTCGCCGCCCGGCACCGGATCACCTACCTCGGCGCCTCCGCCCCGTTCGTCACCGCCTGCCGCAAGGCCGGGTTGCGGCCCGGCGCCGACCACGACCTGAGCGCGTTGACCGCGGTCGGGTCGACCGGATCCCCGTTGGACCCCGAGGGTTTCGAGTGGCTGCACGACGAGGTCGGGCGGCGGCTGCAGATCGTGTCGCTGTCCGGCGGCACCGACCTGTGCACCGCCGTCGTCGGCGGCGCCCCGACGGTGCCGGTCTGGGACGGTGAGATCTCCTGCCGCGCACTGGGTGCCGCGGTGCGCGCGTTCTCGCCGACCGGCGCGTCGCTGACCGGCGAGGTCGGCGAACTGGTGATCACCGCGCCGATGCCGTCGATGCCGGTGTTCCTCTGGGGGGACGCCGACGGGACCCGGATGCGGGACGCCTATTTCGACGTCTACCCGGGGGTGTGGCGGCACGGCGACTGGATCCGCATCACCGACCGCGGCTCGTGCGTCATCGAGGGCCGCTCGGACGCCACCCTCAACCGGGGCGGCGTGCGGATGGGCACCGCCGAGTTCTACCGGGTGGCCGAGGCGGTCCCCGAGGTGCTGGACTCCCTGGTGGTCGACACGTCCGCGCGGCAGGAGGGGGAACTGCTGCTGTTCGTCGTTCTCGCCGACGGTGCCGACCCGGCGGCGGTCACCGCGACGCTGCGGCGCGACATCCGGTCCGACCTGTCCCCACGGCACGTGCCGAGTCGCGTCGTCCCGGTGCCGCGGATCCCGCGCACGCTCAACGGCAAGAAACTCGAGGTGCCGGTCAAGCGCATCCTGGCCGGCGTCGACGTCGCCGCCGCGGTGTCCCGGGACGCCCTGGCCGATCCGGCCGGGTTCGACGCCTTCCTCGAGGTCGCCCGCGCCCTGGGCGCCGGCTGAGCGGTCCACGCGCGGGATTCACCGAAGCTTCACCGCCCCTTCGTGGCCCGGACGGGCACCCTGTGGTGCGCGGTGACCAGCCTGGACACCGTGTCCATCGAGCAACTGCGCGTCGCCGGGACCTCACCCGCCGACGGTCGAACAGCGCCCTACACGGTGACGGTCACCCGTCACGACGACGACATCCGCAGCGCCCAGCGGCTGCGCCACCAGGTCTTCGCCGGCGAGTTCGGCGCCATCACCCCCGGGCCGGTCGGCCTGGACGCCGACGGCTTCGACACCGCCGGCGACCACGTCCTGGTCCGCCACACCCCGCGTCCCGGCGCCGAGCCCGAGACCGTCGCCACCTACCGGCTGCTGCCGCCGGCGACCCGCGGCGCGGACCTGTACTGCGGCACCGAGTTCGACCTCACCCCGATCGCCGGCCTGCTGCCGTTCACCGTCGAGGGTGGCCGCTCCTGCGTACGGCTGGACCACCGCAACGGCGCGACGATGTCGCTGCTGTGGTCGGCCATCGCCCGGTACATGATGCGCGGCGGCCACCGCTACCTCATCGGCTGCTCGTCCATCCCGCTCACCGACGGCGGCGAGACGGCCGCCGGCGTCTGGCACGACCTGCAGGTGTCCGCCCGCGACCCCCGCTTCCGGTGCACCCCGCACCGCCCCTGGGCACCGGGCCCGCCGCCCCCCGCGGTGGTCCGCTTCCCGGCGCTGCTCAAGGGCTACCTGCGGCTCGGCGCCACGGTCATCGGGTCCCCGGCGCACGACCCGCAGTTCAACTGCGTCGACCTGCTGATCCTGCTCGACCTGCAGAACGCCGACCAGCGGTACCTGCGCCGCTTCCTGCCGGCGCCGGACACGGCCCCGGCGCCCGGCGGCGCGCCGTGACCACCGCCCGGGCCACCGCCGGCTGCCAGCACCGGCCCACACCGCGGGCGGAGTGCGTCGCCGGGTGCGTGCCGTCCGGACAGGTCGACGTCGGACCCCTCGGGACCGGTTGGCGGCTCGCGCGTCTCGTCCTGGTGATGGCCGTGGTGCTGCCGCCCGCTCTGCTGGTCATGGCGCTGCCCGGGTACGGCCGCCAGCAGCGCCGGTCGTGGCTCCTGCAGTGGCTGTGCCGCCGCGCGCTGTCCGCCGTCGGGGTCCGGCTCGACGTGGTGGGCACCGTGCGCAGCGGCGCCGGTCTGGTCGTGGCCAACCACAGCTCGTGGCTCGACGTGGTGGCGCTGGCCGCGGCGGCGCCGATGGTGCCGGTGGCCAAGGCCGAGGTGCAGGAGTGGCCGCTCGTGGGGGCGGTGGCCCGGCGCTGCGGTGCGGTGTTCCTGCGTCGCCGGTCGCTGCGGGACCTGCCGGCGACGGTGGCGGCGATGACCCTGCTGCTCCGCCAGGGGCACCGCGTGCAGGTCTTCCCGGAGGCCACCACCCGGTGCGGACGGGCGGTCGGGGAGTTCCACCGGGCCGCTTTCCAGGCCGCCCTGGACGCCGCCGTCGTGGTGCAGCCGGCCACCGTGCGGGTGCTGCGCGGGTCGGTGGTGACCACCGCGACCGCGTTCGTCGGCGACGACACCCTGACCGCCGTGCTGTGGCGGACGGTCCGGATGCGCGACGTCACCGTCGAGATCCGTTGGCTGCGCCCCATCCCCGCGATCGCGGGCAGCGGGCGGGCGCCGGTCGACCGGGCCGTCGTGGCCCGGCTGTCGGAGAACGCGGTGGCCCGGGCGCTGGGTCAGGAGGTGGTGCTGCGTCGCCGGCCGGTCGTCGACCGGGGACCGGCCGTGGGCTGGCTGCCGACGGCCGTGCGCTCGGCCCGGTGACCACCGCCGTTCACCCGCCGTCCATCCGGCGGTCCGGCGGGTCGGTGAGACTGCCCCGGTGACCGATCTCGCCGCTCAGTTGGCCGCCCTCGAGGAGAAGTACGGCACCGGGACCTTCGTCGTCGAGGAACTCGACGACGACGACCCCGTGCTGCGCGCCGTCGGCGGCGACATCGTCGACACCAGGCGCGAGGACTACCCCTACGACCACCGCCTGGACCGTGACGAGTACGAGCACGACAAGCGACTGCTGCAGATCGAGCTGCTCAAGCTGCAGAACTGGATCAAGGCGACCGGGGCCCGCTACGCGCTGCTCTTCGAGGGCCGGGACGCCGCCGGCAAGGGCGGCACGATCAAGCGGTTCACCGAGCACCTGAACCCCCGCGGTGCGCGGGTGGTGGCGCTGGAGAAGCCGACCGAGTACGAGCTGCGGCAGTGGTACTTCCAGCGCTACGTCAACCACCTGCCGGCCAAGGGCGAGATGACGCTGTTCGACCGGTCCTGGTACACGCGGGCCGGCGTCGAGACCGTCATGGGTTTCTGCACACCGGAACAGACCGCACGCTTCCTCCGGCAGGCGCCGAAGTTCGAGGAGGTGCTGATGGACGACGGCTTCACCCTCATCAAGTTCTGGTTCTCGGTGTCGCCGGCCGAGCAGCGGACCCGCTTCCTGATCCGGCAGATCGACCCGGTGCGGCAGTGGAAGCTGTCGCCGATGGACCTCGCCTCGCTGGACAAGTGGGCCGAGTACACGACGGCCAAGGAGGCGATGTTCCGGGCCACCGACACCGACCGCGCGCCGTGGACGGTGGTGAAGAGCAACGACAAGAAGCGGGCACGGCTGGAGGCCATGCGGTTCGTGCTCGCCGACATCGACTACCCGGACAAGGATGTCGCGGTCGTCCGGCGGCCCGACCCGTTGATCGTCGGCCGGGCGGCGGACCTCTTCGAGTGAGCCGGGCGGCCGTCCCGCCCCACCGCGGACGAATCACCCGATCGGTGTGCCGGAGGCCCGCTGCCTGGTGTCGATGCGCCGTACGGGTGGCGTGGGAGCCCGCTGCGGCTCTACGACTGCGGCCGACCGGGGGAGGGATGGCGTCAGCAGCTGACCTCGGTCCGCATCTGCCGTCGCGTCGCCGGGTCGCGCCCGTCCCGGGTGGCGGTCCCGGCGGCGTCACGGTTGTGCCGGTGAGCCCCGCCACGTAGGTTTCACCCAGACGTGACCCCCGGTCGCGTCGTCCCGACCGCCCTGTGTCCGCGGTCCGCTCATGATGACCCCTGCCCGGGGTCCGACCGACGGATCGGATCGACATGTCCTGTGCGCTGACCACTCTCGCCTCCGGGCCGGCCGCATGACCGCCGACCGGCCGGCGGACAGCCTCAGCGTGCTGGAGGCCGACGTCGCCCGCACCCCGGCGCTGGCGCTCGCACCCCGGCTGCGGCAGGTGGTGTCCGCCGCGGTGGACCTGCTCGGGGCCGACGACGTCGGGGTGCTGCTGCTGGTCGACGGCGACACGGCACGCACCGTGGCCTCCACCGACGACGTCGCCGGGGCCCTGGAACGCGCGCACGCGGCCGCCGCGGCCGGTGCCGGCCCGGACGGCCTGACCGCCGGGACCACCGTCGTCATCGACGATCTCGCGCGGCAGGGCGACCGCGGCCGGGTGTGGCCGCCGGGCGTGCGCGCCGTGCTGTCCGCGCCGATCCGGGTGGCCGGCGACGTGGTCGGCACGCTCACCGCGCTGCGTGGTCAGCCCCGCGACTGGACCGCGGCGCAGGTCGCGGGGTCGGAGGTGGTGGCCGGGATGATCGGGCGGCTGCTCGAGCTCAGCGCCGGCGCCACCCGCCACGCACCGCCGCGGGCCGCCGGTGCAGGGGAAGAGTGAGGGCATGACCGCCAGCATCGACGCCAACGCCCTCGCCGCCAGCCTGCGCCGCCTCGAGCAGCAGCAGGCCAACACCGTGCTGGAGGACTCCCTGCAGCGCGTGGTGGACGCCTGCACGCAGATGTTCGACATCACCGGTAGCGGCCTCATGCTCGCCGACGAGAGCGGCGACCTGCGCTACGCCGTCCACACCGACCCGTCCAGCCGGCTCCTCGAGGACGCGCAACTGGCCACCGGCGAGGGCCCCTGCATCGACACCTTCGTGCACGACGCGATCACCGGCACACCGGACGTGCGCGCCGACGAGCGGTGGCCCCGGCTCGCCGAGACCCTGCGGGACACCGACATCCGGGCCGTGCTGGGGGTTCCCGTACACCTCAGCGGGATCCCGGTCGCCAGCCTGGACATCTACCTGGACCGTGCGCACGACTGGGACGCCGCCGAACGGCACGCCCTGAGCCGCTTCGGCGACCACGCCCAGGCCATGCAGGCCACCGCGGGCACCGCCGAGCAGGCCGGCGCGCTGGCCAGCCAGCT
>JBQGEH010000021.1:0-12185 GCA_052039515.1 Nakamurella sp.
GGTACAAGGAGAGCTTCGGGATGGCCTCGGCCCGCGCGGTGCGCAACCGCACCCGGACCGCGTCGGCGTTCGACCGGGCCCGCTCGGCGCTGTTCGAGGAGGGCCTCTCCACCGCGCGGATGTACCTGGACCCGGCGCGACCGTGTGGGCCGACGGCGGCGTCAAGTACCCCCGCGACGTGGCGCTCGCGCTGGCCGCCGGGGCGGCGAACGTGATGATCGGGTCCTGGTTCGCCGGGAGCTGGGAGAGCGCCGGCGATCTCGCCCGGGACGCCGACGGCCGGTGGTACAAGGCGAGCTTCGGGATGGCCTCGGCCCGCGCGGTGCGCAACCGCACCCGGACCGCGTCGGCGTTCGACCGGGCCCGCTCGGCGCTGTTCGAGGAGGGCATCTCCACCGCGCGGATGTACCTGGACCCGGCGCGGCCGGGTGTGGAGGACCTCGTCGACTCGATCATCGCCGGCGTCCGCAGCTCGTTCACCTACGCCGGTGCCGCGACGATCCCGGCGTTCGCCGACCGGGCCGTCGTGGGCATCCAGAGCGCCGCCGGGTACGAGGAGGGCCGGCCGCGGCCGACCTCCTGGTGACCCGGCCGCCCCGTCACCGGGCGGCCTGACCCGCGGTCTCGTCCCGCTGACCCGCGGTCTCTTGCAGAAGCCGAACGAGTGCGACGGAGCCCACCCTGCAGAGTCGGATTCCTCGCACTCGTTCGGCTGCTGCGGTGAGCAGGGCCCCGGTCAGGCGCGCGGCGCCCCGTGGCCCTCGGGCACGACCTCGGCGGGGACCGGCGGGCCGGGCGGGGTGCCGTCACCGAACGGCCGGCCGCCGAGCTCCTCGCGGTGGTGAGGCTCCCACCAGTTCGTCAGGTCCGGCCCGGCCGGGACGATCTGCGTCGGGTTGATGTCGGTGTGCACGATGTAGTAGTGCTGCTTGATCTGCACGAAGTCGGTGGTGTCGCCGAACCCGGGCGTCTGAAACAGGTCCCGCGCGTACGCCCACAGCACCGGCATCTCGGCGAGCTTGGACCGGTTGCACTTGAAGTGGCCGTGGTAGACCGGGTCGAAGCGGGCCAGCGTGGTGAACAGGAAGACGTCGGCCTGGGTGATGGTGTCGCCGACCAGGTAGCGCTGCCGGGACAGCCGCTCGCTCAGCCAGTCGAGCCGGGTGAACAGGCGGTCGTAGGCGCTCTCGTAGCTCTCCTGGGAGCCGGCGAAGCCGCAGCGGTAGACGCCGTTGTTCAGCTCGGTGTAGTTGCGGTGGGCGACCTCGTCGATCTCGTCCCGCAGGTGCTCCGGGTACAGGTCGGGGGCACCCTCCCGGTGGAAGCGGGTCCACTCGGTCGAGAAGTCCAGCGTCATCTGCTTGTAGTCGTTGGTGACCACCTGACCGGACGCGACCTCGACCATCGCCGGCACGGTGATGCCGCGGGGGTACTCGGGGTCTCGCTTGAAGTAGGCCTCCTGGAGCCGCTCGATGCCCAGGACAGGGTCGACCCCACCGGGGTCGAGGTCGAAGGTCCAGCTGCGCTTGTCGTGGGTCGGCCCGGCCATGCCCATCGAGATGACCGGCTCCAGGCCGAGCAGCCGCCGGACGATGATCGCCCGGTTCGCCCACGGACAGGCCCGCGCCACGATCAGCCGGTAACGGTCGGCCTCGACCGGGTAGCCGTCGCGGCCGTCCTCGGTGATACGGGTGGTGATGTAGTTGGTGTCCCGGGCGAACTCGGTGCCCTGGGTGACGTAGGCACCCTTGGTGGAGTTGTCGGACTCCGTCGCGGTGTCACTCATCGGCTTGACTCTCCGTCCCTGTGGTGACCCCGACGGTAGTCCGCCGGCGCCGGTTTCGATGCGTCTGCATGGACTTTTCCCCGTTCGGACGCCGGCCAGTCCGACCCGTGCCGGTGGTTTATCCGCTCCGGAGCGAGGGCAACCCGAGGACATGGCAGCTATCGGATACACCCTGATGACGGAACAGGCCGGACCGGTCGATCTGATCAGGCACGCACAGCAGGCCGAATCGACCGGGTTCGACTTCGCGGTCAGCAGTGACCACTACTTCCCGTGGCTCGACGAGATGGGGCACGCCCCGAACGCGTGGGTGACGCTCGGCGCCGTCGCGCAGGTCACCGAGACGTTGCCGCTGATGACCTACGTGACCGCCCCGACCTTCCGGTACCACCCGGCCGTGGTCGCCCAGCAGGCGGCGACGCTGCAGATCATCTCCGGTGGCCGCTTCACCCTCGGCCTCGGATCGGGCGAGAACCTCAACGAGCACATCGTCGGTGGCGGCTGGCCCGCGGCCGACGTCCGCCAGGCGCGGCTGGTGGAGGCGGTGCAGATCATCAACGACCTGTTCGACGGGGGCTACGTCAACCACGACGGCCGCCACTTCCAGGTCAATTCGGCCAAGCTGTGGGACCTGCCGGACGTGCGGGTGCCGATCGGCATCGCCGTGTCCGGCAAGCAGTCCTGCGAGCTGTTCGGGCCGTTGGCCGACGTGATGATCGCGATCGACCCGGAGCCGGAGCTCGCGCAGTGGTGGGACGCGGCCAGCCGGTCCGGCGCCGGCGGCCGCAAGGTCGCGCAACTGCCGATCAGCTGGGACAGCGACGCCGACGCCGCGGCGCAGCGGGCGCACCGGTTGTTCCGGTGGAGCGCCGGTGGCTGGAAGGTCAACGCGGAGCTGCCGTCCACCGCCGGCTTCGACCAGGCGTCGTCAGCGGTGAAGGCCGCCGACATCGCCGAGTCGATTCCCTGCGGCGACGACGTGTCGGCCGTGGTGACCGCGGCCAAGGAGTTCTTCGACGCCGGCTTCACCGACCTCGCGCTCGTGCAGGTCGGCGCTGATCAGCAGGACTCGTTCTTCGCCGCCGCTACCGCCGAGATCCTGCCCGAGCTGAAGAAGCTGTAGTGGATCTCGGGATCGCCGGCCGGCTCGCGCTGGTCAGCGGCGCCGATTCCGGGATCGGCCTGGCGACGGCGCGGCTGCTGCACGCCGAAGGTGCCCGGGTGGTGTTGACCGACCGCGACGAGGACCGGGTCCGGGTCGCCGCGGACACCATCGCCCCGGGCCTGCCGGCGTTCGGTGCCGATCTCACCGACAGTGCGGCGGTGGACGGGTTGCGGGACCGGGTCGCCGCGCTCGGCAGCGTCGACATCCTGGTCCAGTCGGCCGGCATCACCGGCGCCCAGGGGAAGTTCCACGAGATCGACGAGGCCGGCTGGCGGCAGACCCTGGACACCGATCTGCTGGCGCCGGTGCTGCTCGTCCGGGCGTTCCTGGCGGACCTGCGCAGCGGCGGCTGGGGCCGGCTGGTGTTCGTCGCGTCCGAGGACGCGGTGCAGCCGTACGACGACGAGCTGCCGTACTGCGCGGCCAAGGCCGGGGTGCTGGCGCTGGCCAAGGGCCTGTCCCGGTCGTACGCCACGGAGGGCCTGTTGGTGAACGCGGTCTCCCCCGCGTTCATCGCCACCCCGATGACCGACGCGATGATGGAGAAGCGCGCGGCGGAGACCGGCACGGACGTGGACGGGGCCATCGCCTCGTTCCTCGCCGAGGAGCGCCCGTACCTGGAGCTGCGCCGCCGCGGTGCGGCCGACGAGGTCGCCGCGGTCATCGCGTTCCTGTGCAGCGACCGGGCGAGTTTCGTCAACGGCTCCAACTACCGGGTCGACGCGGGCTCCGTCGCGACCGTCTGACCTCGGCTTCCCGGTCACGGGACGCCGGGCCGACCCACGATCTCCGCGCTGATGAGGCGCTGTTCGACCGATCCCGGCTCCTGGTAGGCGCTGTGCGCGGCGACGGCGTCCCAGGCGTCGAGCGGATCGGGGAGCACGTCGAAGGCCTCCCACCAGGCGGGCATCACCGTGCGCGCCCCGGTGATGGTGACCTCGGCGCCGAACGCCGGGTCGTAGGGGTCACCGCCGTGCACAGGTTCGGTGTGCCGAATGGCGTCGTTCTCGTGCCGCACGGCGTGCACCCGCTCGCCCATCTCCGCCGCGGGCACTCCGTCGAGCCGGAGGTCGGAGACCGCGTCGACCTCCAACCCGGTGCTCGCGACGAGCACGAGCTGATCGGCGGCCAGGCTCCGGCCACCGGTCGCCGCGGCGGCGACGACCAACCCGCCGTAGCTGTGGGCGACCACCGTGGCCCGTGCGGGACGGCCCCGGTGGGCGACCCGGAGTCCCTGCTGGAAGCCGACCAACGCAGCGGCCGCGGCGTCGGCGGACGCGTCGAAGGCGGCCACCCCCACGTCCGACGGTGCGGCGTAGCCGATCCACGCGATGGTCGACACGTCGTGGGTGCCGAACTCGGCGGCGCCGGACCCCCAGGCGTCGGCCCGGTCCAGCTCGGCACCGAGGGTCCCGGCGTCGCTGCCGGTACCGGGTACGTAGGTGGCCACCGCTGCGGCGCCGTCCGGGTCGCCGATGGCGACCACGGCCGTACCGCGTCCGGCCGGGTCCACCGCCAGCAGGTAGAGCGGTCGGGACCGGGGCGTCGACAGCTGGGTCCGGACGGCGGTGATGGTCGCCTTCTCCGTCCGCAACGCCGCCAGCGCCATCGCCGTCGCGGCAGCGGTCGCGTGCTCGTCGCTGTCGACCCCGGCGGAGATGCCGTAGCCCCGGCCGTACCGGGCGGCGTCGACGGTGACCGGTCGTCCGGCCAGGGCGGGGTCGCCGACGGCCAGCGCGGCGTCCAGTGCGGCCTCGCGCCGCTGCAGGGCGAGCAGGTTGGCCTGATGCCGGATCGCGGCGGGAAGTCCGTCGGCGGCCCCGACCGCGCCCGGGTCGGCGTGCAGCACGGCCTGCTGTTCGGTCCAGCTGCGGCCCCGCCACCAGACCGCCCGGGCGGCGGGTGACGCCGGCAGCGGGCCCGCGGCGGCCAGTCCGAACGCCTGGGCGGCCGGGCCCAGCCCGGCCCACGCGGTGTCCGCGTCCGGCGCCCGACGGAGTCCGGAGCGGAAGACGTCGTCACTGACCATCCCGTCGGTGCCCAGCGCCGAACCCAGGTCGCCGGTGACGGTGCCGCGGCCGGCCCGGAAGACGGGTGCGCCGCTGATCGTGGCGAGCAGCGTGCGGGTGGCCGCGGCGGCTCCGGCGTCGACGCGGGCGACCACGTCGCGCCAGTCCGCGACCACACCGTCCCGACGCAGCTCGGCGAGGCGGAGGGCGTCCTGCAGGCCGGTGCCGGCGGCGCCGGCGAGCTGGATCGTGAGACGCAGCCCGCGGACCTCCCCTTCGGCCGCCAGCCATCCCACCCGCAGGCGGTCGACCTCGAGCCGGGCGGCGGTGAGGGTGTCAGCGACGTCGAACAGGGCGCCGCGGGCCCGGTAGAGCCGGCCGGTGCCCTCGTCGACGGCGGTCCGGACCCGGGACAGCTCGGCGTCCCCGGTGTCGGCGGCGGTGCCGCGCCAGGCCGCCGGAAGCGCGGTGCGGGCGTCGAACAGCGCGTCACCGGTGCGGGCCAGGTGCTGAGCGGTGTCGAACAGCCGGGCGGCGACGGTCTCCACCGCCGTCGGGTCGTCACCCGGGTACGGCAGGGCGGCGGCCCCCTCGGCCCAGCTGACCGTTCCGTGTTCGACGGGGGCGGTCACAGCGGGATCCCGCGCAGCGTTCCGGCGACCTCGTCGTCCACCGCGACGAGGGCGTTCCGGGCGTCGTCGACCCAGGTGGCGAGCTGCGCGAGCCCGGCCACCAGGTCGGCCAGCACCCCGGTCCAGCTCTGCGACACCGCATCCACGGCGGCACGGACGGACCCGCCCGCGGCCGGCGCGGGCAGCCCCGCGCCCAGTCCGGTCACCGCCACACCGGCCGTGGCGGTGCGCTCGGAGGCGTCCCGCACCAGGTCGGCCACCCGCATCATCCCCGCCGGATCCACCTCGAACCCCGTCATACGTCCCCCCGGACTCGTCGCCCTCCCGACGGTAGGGCCGAGGCCCGGTTCGCCGGCGGGGTTGTCCACACTGGCGCGTCCGGCCGGCTCAGCACAGGTGCCGACACGCGGAACGGGAGCGACCCGTGGGGTCGCTCCCGTTCTGTCGCGGTGCTCCGTGGTGGGGTGGTGCGGCCGGTCAGCTCCAGTAGCGGTGCAGCACCGCGTCGGCGCTGGAGCCGCTGGTGCGGCCGTAGACGGCGCGGATCTGGACGAACTTGCCGACGTTGGGCGCCTCGAGCAGATAGTCGACCCCGTTGATCTTGCCCAGGTAGACCGCGACGTGGCCGCTGTAGCCGATGATGTCGCCCGGCTGTCCGGCGCTCCACGCGACCGACTGGCCACCGGCGCGCTGCGAGCCGGAGTTGGTGCCGACCGCGAAGCCGGCGGTGGTCAGCACGTAGGCGGTGAGGCCGGAGCAGTCGAAGCCGACGGTGCCGGAGCAGGAGTTCTTCGAGGTCCCGCCGCGGGAGCAGCCCTGGTCGGCCTGGCCGCCGTTGGTGCCGCCGCCCCAGACGTAGGGCAGGCCGATGGACGCGAATCCGGCGGCGATGCCGCGCGCCACGTTCTCGTTGGGGGCGGTGATGACGGCCCCGCGAACCTCGGGGGCGACGGTCGGCAGGTTCGGGATGGTGACCTGCACACCGTTGACCGCCACGGTGGCGCTGATACCGCCGCCGGTGACGCCGAAGTACTTCTGGAACAGGAAGAAGAAGTTCCGGTTGCCGTAGGCGCTGCAGCGGTCACCGACGCCCGGGTAGGAGGCGAGGGCCGCGGCGTTGGGCTGGTACGGGGTGTAGTTGTACAGCGACGCGGTGGCGGTGTTGCGGATGGTGACGTCGGCCCCGCCGCAGCCCGTCTCGGCGACGTTCCACAGCACGTTCGCGGTCTCGCCGGCCTGATAGTGGTACTTCTCCGGGTCGACCTTGTAGCGGGACCACTGCTTGGCCATGCCGAACAGCTGGTTGAAGAAGCCGGCGTACCGGGGATCGCAGTTGGCCGATCCGCCGGGGCCGCTGTCCGGGCAGTGCCAGCCCCAGGCCGCGTTGTAGGACGACGCCGACACCGACGAGCGGGTGACCAGCGCCGATTCCTTCTGCAGGGTCACCAGCATGACCTGCGGGTTGATCCCGCAGGCGGTCGACGCCCGGGCCAGCACCGCCGACGCGAGCTCGTCGGTGCCCCCGGTGTAGGCCGCGCAGTAGCGGTCGGCGGGGACGTCCGGGGTGGTGACCCGGAGGTTCTTGACGCACCAGGCCCCCTCACAGGCGGCGCCCTGCGTCTCGAGGAAGGCCTGGATCTGCTCGGCGGTCATCGCCTGGGTGTTGTAGAAGACCTCGTCGGAGACGATGAACCCCGGGTCGAAGACGGTGGACCCGCCGTTGTTGTCCGGGCCGCAGTCCAGCACGGCGACGCGTCCGGTGGTCTGTCCCGCGTCACCGGAGCGGACCGGTTCGGGGGCGGTCTCCGGCTCCTGCGGGGTGTCGACCACCGGCGGCTCGACGACCTCGGGCTCGGCGGCGGGCGGCGCCGGCTCGACCGGCGGCTCGGCGACGGTCGGGTCGGCGGTCGGATCGGCCGTCGGATCGGGTGTCGGGTCGGTGGTGGTCGGCTCTGTGGTCGTCGGGTCGGTGGTCGGATCCGCCGGGGTCGTGGTGGGCTCGGCGTTCGTGGTCCCCGGATCGGTCGAGGGATCCGTCGGCTCGGTGGTGGACGGCTCGGTCGGGTCCGGGTCGGTGGTGGTCGGCTCGGTGGTGCCCGGGTCGGTGGAGGGCTCGGTGGCGCCGGTGGTCGTCGGGGTGGCCGTGGCGCCGGTGGTCGACGGGGTGGTGGCCGAGCTCGTCGTGCCGGCGCCCGCGGTGCCGGACGTGGGGGTGCCCGAAGTGGTCGTCTTGTCGTCGGAGGCGGTGCTGGTGGCCGCGTCGCCGCTGCCGGTGGGCGCCGACGGATCCGTGGTGGACGGGGCGGCGAACGCCATGCCCGGCCCGCGCAGTGCCATCGCGACCGGTTCGCCGCGGCGGCCGAACAACGCGGCGGGCGACACGGCGGGCGTGACGGTCACGGCCGGCTCGGCGGCCGGCTCCTCGGCGGCGGGCGGCGCCGCGGGCACGAAGTGGTCGACCAGGCCGTCGGCCAGGGCGGACCACCGGGTCAGCGTGGCCGTGTCACCGGACTCCTGGACGGCGTCCCCGATCTCGGCGGTGGAACGGGCGTCGGCGTCGTACCCCGGGATCCGGGCGTTCAGCTGCTCGAAGAACATCTGCGCGCTGGCGACCGCGTCGAGGCGGTCCTTGCCGGTGTAGAGGCCGGAGCGGGCGTCGGCGTGCTGCTGGAACAGTCCGAGATGGCTGGCGTTGCGGGCGGTCGGGTTCAGCGACGACGCCGCCATGGCCGCGGCGATCGCGGCGGCGATGCCCCGGCGGGTGACCCCGGCGTCCAGGCCGACGTTGACGATGGTGGCGGCGGCGTCGACCTGCGCACCGGTGAGCAGCACCCCGCCGTAGATGCCGGCCGGGTTGCCCGAGGCGGCGACGACCGCCGGGGCGACCGGCGGGGCGGTCAGGCAGGCGGTGGCCGCGGTGGGTTGCGGCGCGGGCACCGGATCGGCGAAGGCCGGGGTCTGTCCGGTGACGGCCAGCGCGAACACCAGCGCGGTGGCGACCGCGGCGCGACGGCCGGAACGGCTGAGCACCCCCGGCCACGGGCGGCGCGCGGAGCGACCTCCCGTCCGCGCCGACACCGACGTCTGCACTCCGGGCACTTCGAACGCCACTACCCCGACCCCCTGCGACGACCAGAACTGGACCGACTGCACCGACCGCCGCCGGCACGCCGCGTTCACGGAGCACCACCACACGGCCCGCCGGAACGTGTCCCGCCGGGGGCAGCCGTCACGACCACTCGCTGGCGAGTGGCCGAAAACACAGCGTAGGCCGATCGGGTGAGACGTGTCCAGCGTTTCGCGAGGATCCATGACGGTAATTCCGCGGAACTGTTTCCCAACGCCCGGCGACCCCGACATGAACCCGCCGCCAGCCCCGTCGACGCGTCCGCGGCACCGCCCCACCGGGCCCTGACGCGCCACCCGGTCCGGCGTCCCGGGAACGCGGACGCGCCCACCCGAACGACCGGTGCCCGCCGGCTCGACACGTGGGCCGACCGGTGCCGGCGCTCGCGCAGAGGATCCACCAACGCCTCGGCCGCCTGGTAAAAGCGTTGCCGCGCAACATGAATCAGCGAGGAGGCGCGTGGTCACCAGCCGCGGTCGACACCGCTGGCATCCGGGTGAGACGCTCCGCGACCGGACGCGACCCGGGTGCCGGCGGTCACCCTGCGTGCGAACTTCCCCCCGCCCGCCACCCGAGCGGACCAGCGCCGCACGCCGCACCCCGGCGACGCACCGCGGCGGCACCCGACGGGCCGGACCGCACCGGACGACGTTCGGCGGAATCGGACACAACGCCCGTTTCCGGCTCGGACCCGCCCCTCACCCAGCGTCCACCGGTCGGCGTCCCGATCACCCGGGACGGGCGGTGCATCACTCCAACGGCTCAGTCGCTGAGGACCTGGTCACTCGACCGCGCCGCGCGGTCGGGCGCCGCTGCCCCTGACTCCGCCCCGGACACCGAGGGTGTGTGGCCCCGCCGGATCCCGATGGACACCGCCGCCGCGACCACGCAGAGCCCCGCGGCGCCGAACCACGCCAGCGTGTAGCTGCCGGTGCCGTCCCGCAGCAGACCCGCCACCGTGGAGCCGATGGCGGCGCCGATCTGGTGGGCGGCGAAGACCCAGCCGAAGACGATGGTGCCGGCCGGACCGAACGCCTCCCGGCACAGCGCGACGGTGGGCGGCACGGTCGCGACCCAGTCCAGCCCGTACACGACGACGAAGGCGATCATGCTCGGGTGCAGGGAGTCGCCGAGCATCCCGGGCAGCATCACGAGACCGGCACCGCGCAGGGAGTAGTACACGGCCAGCAGCACCCGCGGATTGAAGCGGTCGGTCAGGTAGCCGGAGGCGATGGTCCCGACGATGTCGAACACCCCGACCACCGCGAGCAGGCCGGCCGCGGTGGTCTCGGGCATCCCGTGGTCGTGCGCAGCGGGGATGAAGTGGGTGCCGATCAGCCCGTTGGTGCTGGCCCCGCAGATCGCGAAGCCACCGGCCAGCGCCCAGAACGTGCGGGTCCGGGCGGCGTCCCGCAGCGCGGTGAGGGCGCGCCGGACGGCGTCGGCCGGTCGGCCGGTGGCGGCAGCCGCGGCGGGCGCTTCGTCGGCGACCGTCGCGCCGTAGGGCAGGACCCCACGGTCGCGCGGGTGACTGTGCAGGAAGCGCAGTACCAGTGGCACCACGGCCAACGCGGCACCGGCCACGATGAGACAACCGGCCCGCCAGCCGACGTGTGCGGTCACCGCGGCCAGCACCGGGAGGAAGATCAGCTGCCCGGTCGCCGACCCGGCGGTGAGGACGCCCATCACCAGCCCCCGCCGGCGGACGAACCACCGGTTGGCCACGGTCGCCGCGAACACCAGCGCCATCGACCCGGTGCCGACCCCGACGACCACGCCCCAGAGCAGCACCAGCTGCCAGGAGGCGGTGACCAGCACCGCCGCGCCACTGCCCACCGCGATGAGGGTCAGCGCGGTGGCCACCACGGCGCGCACCCCGAAACGGTCCATCAAGGCCGCCGCGAACGGTGCCATCAGTCCGAACAGCACCAGGTTGACGCTGACCGCGAGCGACAGCGTGCCGCGGCTCCAGCCGAACTCCGCCTGGAGCGGCACGATGAACACCCCGGGCGCCGACCGGAAGCCGGCGGCGCCGAGCAGCGCGACGAACGCCGCCGCCGCGACGTACCAGGCCGGGTGGATCCTGCCCACCCGGCGGCGGCCCTCGGTCACGACCATTCCCGCTCCTCCCCCGTGCGGCGCGGTCGGTCGCCGCCGGTCAGCTCACCAGATGCGCACCCGGTCCTGCGGGTCGAGCCAGAGGGCGTCGTCCGGGGTCACGTCGAACGCAGCGTAGAACTCGTCGAGGTTGCGGACGACCTGGTTGCAGCGGAACTCCGGCGGCGAATGCGGGTCGAGGGCGAGCCGGCGCAGCACCTCCTCGTCGCGGCCCTTCGCCCGCCAGGCCTCGGCCCACGCGAGGAACAGGCGCTGCCGGGCCGGGACGCCGTCGACCACGGGCTCGGCCGCCCCGTCCAGCGCCAGCTGCCACGCCTGGTAGGCGATGCCGAGCCCGCCGAGATCGCCGATGTTCTCGCCGACCGTCAGCGCTCCGTTGACCTTGTGCCCGGGCACCTGGGGCGGCTCCAGCTCGGAGTACTGGGCGATCAGCCGCTGGGTCAGCGCGTCGAAGGCGGCGCGGTCGTCCTCGGTCCACCAGTCGCGCTTGGCGCCGGTGCCGTCGTACTTGGAGCCCTGATCGTCGAAGCCGTGCCCGATCTCGTGCCCGATGACCGCGCCGATCGCACCGAAGTTCGTGGCGTCGTCGGCGTCGGCGTCGAAGAACGGCGGCTGCAGGATGGCCGCGGGGAAGACGATCTCGTTCATCCCCGGGTTGTAGTAGGCGTTGACCGTCTGCGGGGTCATGAACCACTCGTCGCGGTCGACGGGGCTGCCGATCTTGGCCAGCTCCCGGTCGAACTCGAAGGCCGCGGCCCGCCGGGCGTTGCCGGCCAGGTCGTCCGGGCGCACCTCGAGGGCGCTGTAGTCCCGCCACCGCGCGGGGTAGCCGATCTTCGGGTTGAACGCGGCGAGCTTCTCCAGCGCCTGCGTCTTGGTGGTCTCGCTCATCCACGGCAGCCGGCGGATCTCCTGCCGGTAGGCCGCGATCAGGTGCCCGACGAGGTCGTCCATCCGGGTCTTGGCCGCCGCCGGGAAGTACCGCTCGACGTAGAGGCGGCCGAGCGCCTCGCCGACCGCGCTCTCCACCAGCCCGACTCCGCGCTTCCAGCGTTCCCGCAGCTGCGGGGTGCCGGACAGGGTGCGGCCGTAGAAGTCGAAGTTCTCCTCGACCACCGCGCGGGTGAGCATCGGTGCGGCCGCGTGGATCACCCGCCAGGACAGCCAGACCTTCCAGTCGGCGAGCCGGTCCTCGGTCAGCAGCGGGGCCACGTCGGTGAAGAAGCTGGGCTGCCGGACCACGGTGTGCGCGAGCACCGCCGGGTCGGCACCCGCGCCGGCGAGCCAGGCGTCCCACCAGGCCGCGGGCCACAGGCCGTCCAACGCCGCCCGTTCGGTCGGGTTGAAG
>JBQGEH010000022.1:0-19396 GCA_052039515.1 Nakamurella sp.
CCGGCGAGCAGCCGCCGGATGATCTCGGCACTGTCGGTCAGCCGGGCGAGACCGTCCCGGGTGTCCACGCCCACCCGGTCCAGCCACGACCCGCGGGCCAGACCCACGTAGCCGCGCCCGTCACTGGCGATGTCCAGAGCCGCGGCCTGACCGGCGATCTCGACGGGGTGGGTGGTGTACGGGTTCCAGCAGGCGGCACCGATGCGGATCCGCCGGGTGGCGTGGGCGATCTCGGTCAGCGCCATCAGCGGCGGCTGGTACCCGAGGTCGGAGAAGACGCTCATGCCGTCGAAGCCGAGCTCCTCGACCCGCGCCGCCAGCGCGGCGTACGCGGCGGCGGTCTTGTCGGTCTGGACGGCGATGCTGACCGTCGCCATCAGGTGAGCTCGTCGGTGGGCAGCTCGACGAGCGGACCGCGCTCGATCCGCATGATGAGCCGTTCGTCCGGGTCGGGGCAGGCGACCTCGCTGTCGCGGGTCATCCAGTCACCAGGGTCGGTGGCGCGTTGCTTGGCCGCCAGCAGCGGCAGGACGCAGGACAGCGCGTAGAGGCAGAAGTGCCCGCCGTCCTCGATCCGCAGCCGGCTGCTGCCGGTGACGGTGAAGGCGTCCCCGGGGCGGTGACCGCACACCGAGCGACCCTCGATGCGGTCGACCACCACCCGCAGGTCGTGCAGGGCGGTCACCGGCGGACCCGACGGGAGAACGGACGGCGTTGCGGGTACCGGGTCTGGTCGGGACATGCGCCCACCCTAGGAGGGCCCGACCGGCCATCCGCGGGCGGGACCGCACCGAACCACCCTCGGACTGCAGCAGCGTCGGTCCGACCGCACCAGCACGGAAGGCATCCGATGCCCGAGATCACCGCGCACCACGGCCTGTTCAAGAACACCGACCTGCACGTCGACGACACCGGCGGCCCGGGCCGTCCGGTCGTGCTCATCCACGGCTGGCCGCTGTCGGGTGAGTCGTGGAAGAACCAGGTCCCCGCGCTCGTCGACGCCGGATACCGGGTCGTCACCTACGACCGGCGCGGTTTCGGCCGCAGTGACAAGCCGCTGACCGGCTACACCTACGACACCCTCACCGAGGACCTGCACACCCTGCTCACCGAGCTCGACCTCACCGACGTCACCCTGGTCGGGTTCTCGATGGGCGGCGGCGAGGTGGCCCGCTACTTCACGCTGTACGGCGACGAGCGCCTGCACAGCGTCGTCTTCGCCTCCGCCGTCCCGCCGTACCTGATGCAGGGCGAGGACAACCCGGACGGCCCGCTGACCGCCGCGGCCGCCGCCGAGATGAGCACCGGCCTGGCCAAGGACGAGGACGCGTTCTACGACCAGTTCACCACCGAGTTCTTCTCCGCCGACGGCGTTCTCAAGGTCACCGAGGAGCAGCGCCAGGAGGCGATCACCCTCGCGCACCAGTCGAGCAAGCGGGCCGCGCTGGCCTGCATGGAGGCGTTCGGGACCACCGACTTCCGGGAGGACCTGACCCGGGTGACGGTGCCGACGCTGGTCATCCACGGCAGCGCCGACGCCACCGTGCCGTTCGAGGGGTCCGGGCAGCGCACCCACGCCGCCATCCCGGGCAGCGAGCTGCACGTCATCGACGGGGCACCCCACGGCTGCACGGTCAGCGACGCCGACGAGTGGAACCGCGTCGTGATCGAGTTCCTCGCGAAGTAGGCACCCCGGCGCGCCCGCCACCCCGTGGAGTGGCGGGCGCGTGCGGATCTTGACGCAATCCTGACGGCCGCGGACGGAGCGGCGGCCCCCGGCGGACCTAGCGTGGCGGCATGCGCACCGACCCGTTGCTCCGGGCACCCCGGCCCGTCGTCATCCTGCTGGCGGTGGCGGTGCCGCCGCTGATCTGCCTGGCGCTCACCGGGTTCCGGGAGGTGGTGCCGCCCGCCGACGCCGCCCTGTGCCTGGTGCTCGCGATCGTCACGGCCGCTGCCACCGGCATGCGGTCGGTCGGCTGGCTGGCGGCGCTGTCGGCGGCGGTCAGCTTCGACGTCTTCCTGACGGTGCCCTACGGCACGTTGAGCATCGACGATCCGACCGACATCGCCACCACGCTGCTGGTGCTCGCGGTGGGGGCTGCGGTCACCGAGATCGCGCTCTGGGGCCGACGGGTTCAGGCCGCGTCCAGCCGCACCCAGGGCTACCTCGACGGCCTGCTCGGCGCCGATCTCGCCGTCGCCGCCCGCGGTCTGCCCGGCACCGCCGTGGTCGACCAGGTGTGCCGCTCGATCGAGCAGGTGCTGGAGATCGACCGCTGCACGTTCGCCGCGGACGGCCCTGGAGGCCTCGTGCTGGCCGATGACGGCAGCGTCACCCGTGGTGGCCGGACCGTCGATGTGGCCCGCACCGGACTACCCACGGACGCCCAGCTGTGGCTGGCGGCGCGCAGCGGTGGCGCCGACCACGGATGGTTCGTCCTCACCGCCGCGACCCGGGTGGTCCGGCCGGGCACCGCGCAGCTGCGGACCGCCGTGGCGCTCGCACACCAGGCCGGGGCGGCGCTGGCCGCCGGCGTGCGGGGCGACACCATCGACCGGCACGGCTGAGCACGGTCAGGCGTTCGCGGGCTCCGGCGCCATCTCCACGGCCTGCCGCAGCGCCTCGACCATGCTGCCGGGATCGGCGATGCCCTTGCCGGCGATGTCGAACGCGGTGCCGTGGTCCACCGAGGTGCGGATGACGGGCAGGCCCACCGTGATGTTGACGCCGGCCTCCAGCCCGAGCACCTTGACCGGCCCGTGGCCCTGGTCGTGGTACATCGCGACGACCAGGTCGTAGTCCCCGCGGCCGGCCAGGAAGAAGGCGGTGTCGGCGGGAACCGGCCCCCGGGCGTCGATGCCGTCGGCCTGCAGGGCCTCGATGGCCGGCGTGATCTTCTCGGCCTCCTCACCCCGGCCGAACAGCCCGTTCTCCCCGGCGTGCGGGTTGATGGCGCAGACGGCGATCTTCGGGTTCGAGATGCCGGAGTCGATCATCGCCCGGTGACCGCGCCGCACGGTGCGCTCGACCAGGCCCGGCTCGATCTTGGCGATCGCGTCGATGAGCCCGATGTGGGTGGTGACGTGGATGACCTTGACCTTCGGCGTGGACAGCATCATCGACACCTCACCGGTGCCGGTCAGGGCGGCCAGCAGCTCGGTGTGGCCCGGGTACAGGTGACCACCGGCGTGCAGCGCCTCCTTGTTCAGCGGCGCCGTGCAGATCGCCTGCACCTTCCCGGACATCGCGAGCTCGGACGCGATCCGGATGTACTGGAAGGCGGCGTCGCCGGCGATCGGCGACAACGCGCCGAACGGGAGATCGGCCGGGATCAGGTGCGGATCGATGACGTTGATCCGGCCGGGGGTGAACTCGGCCTCGTCGATGTCGGCGATCTCGACCAGCTCCACCGAATCGGTGAGCCCGCACAGGTCGGCCGCGAGCTGCAGCCGCGCCGTGTCACCGATGACGACACACCGCGCCTGCTGGGCGATGTCGGTCGCGAGCAGTGCCTTCACCACCACTTCGGGGCCGACACCGGCCCCGTCGCCCATCGTGACGGCGATGAAGGGGTTCTTGGTCATGCGGACTCCTCGGGAGGGTGGGGTGGCGGAGCGTGGACGGGGGGCGCGGGGACGCGGTCGGTGATCGCGGCGCGCACGGCGGTGACGAGCTGGAGCAGGGAATCCCGGTCGCCGTAGCTGCCGGGGCGGGTGGCGACGGCACGGCCGGCGTCGTCGACACAGACGACCGCGCCGTGGTGGACCTGGGTCAGCGGCCGCAACCCGGTGACACCGAGCCGGTCGAGCACCGCACGGGCGGTCTCGCCACCGGTGAGGACCAGACCGGCGGCACGCGACGCGGCGTCGGCGACGATCGACGTCAGCGCCGTGGACAGCGTCCGCGACACGGCCGGGTCGACGCCCTCGGCGGGGTCGACGGTGACGACCAGCACGTCGGCGCTGGCGCCGTCGGTGACCCGGGCGGCCAGGCCGGCCATCGCAGCGGGATCGTCGACGGCGGCGAGCATCTCGGCCGGACGCAGGCGCAGCACGGTGGCGTGTGGGACGAGCGCGGCGAGCTGGTCCGCGATCCCGGGAGCAGCGCTGCCGACCACGGCCAGCACACCACCGGCACGGTCCGGCCCGGGCCGCCCCGGAGCGGGCAGCCCGAGGGCACCGTCGGCGACACCTCGGGCGACCGCCGCGGCGAGCCCGGCGCTGCCCACCAGGACCGGCCGGTCCAGGGCCGCGGACGCGGCGACGACGGCGTCGAGGTCGCTGTCGGACCGCCCGTCACAGACGGGAACGTCACCAGCGGAGAGGATCTCGGCCAGCACGGCACCGAGACCGGGACCGCGGCCGACGTCCAGCGGCACTGGGGTGGCGCGCAACGGACCCAGCACGGCGCCGATGGAACCGGGCGGCGGTCCCGCCTCGGCGCGGTGGATGTCGGTGCGGTGCAACGGTTCTTCGCCGACGTAGACCTGGCCGTCGCGGACCGTCCGCCCGGCGGCGGGCAGCGCGGGGGCCATCACCACGTGCGGCCGGTCCGCACGGATCGCCGACACCTCGGCCGCGACGTTGCCCCGGAGCAGCGAGTCGATCTTCTTGACCACCACCGGCACGTCGGCGAGTGCGGCCATCGCGGCGGCGACGCGGCGGCCGGCCTCGATCGGCGCGACCTGGCGACTGTCGGTGTCCACGGCGACGACGTCCGCGTCCTCCGCACCGCGGGCCGAGGCCGGCGGGTCACCGGCCGACGGCGTCCCGTCCGGACCGGACAGTGTCACGACGATGCGCGTTGTGCGCAACATGAACACCGCGGCGGATTCGACCGCGCCGGACAGGTCGTCGGCGACGACGGCGATACGGGGCATCGCGCCGGACCTCCTGTCAGCGTCGATCGGAGTAAACGAAAGGCATAACGACTCGGTAAAGGTCGTGCCGCGGGCGCTTCCACCGGCATCCGGCGAGCGGACGCGACGGGAACGACGACCACGACGCTGCGCCCTGTCGTGCTGAGTCGTCCTTACCTTGCGTGGAAAACGCTACGGCACTTGCGCATTGTGCGCAAGGGTGTGATGATGGACGCACCACGGCAATGGGGCCCGTCCGGGTCGGCCGTTCCACACTCACATTCGATGGGTAGGTTCCGCGATGACCACTGATCCGACGGCCGTGCAGTCCACGCCGATGTCCCGCCGCTCGCTGCTGCGCTACGCCGGCCTGGCCGGCGCCGGCGTCCTGTTCGCCCCCGCGCTCGCCGCGTGTGCGGGTGCCACCGGCACCACCGGCACCTCGACCTCCTCCACCGCGGCCGCCACGGGCGGCGCCACCGGCGGCGGAACGGGCAGCGGTACCGGTGTCCTGAACATCGCGCTCAACCGCAACCTGGTCAGCCTGGACAACAAGCTCAACCAGTTCGACGCCGCGGTCACCGTGCAGCGCGCGGTCCGCCAGGCGCTCACCGCGATCGGCGACGACCTCAAGCCGCAGCTGGTGCTGGCCGAGTCGTTCGAGGCCACCGGCCCGACGGAGTGGACGGTCAAGCTGCGCAGCGACATCAAGTACAGCGACAACACCCCGGTCACCGTCGAGGACGTCGAGACCGCCCTCAAGCTCTACTTCGAGGTGCCGGCCGGCTACGTCGCCACCCAGTTCACCGAGCAGCCGACCTTCACCAAGGTCGACGACACCACCTTCACGCTGACGACCAAGGTGCCGTTCGTGACGCTGGACAGCCTGATGAGCAACATCCTCATCACCCCCGCCGCGGCCAACAAGGCCGAGGAGCTGCAGTCGGGCGTGGGCACCGGCCCGTTCGTGGTCGCGTCGGCCGACTCCGGCACCGGCACCTACAAGCTGACCCCGAACCCCAACTACTGGGGCACCGACAAGGCCCAGGCCTCCGAGGTCAACGTCAGCTACAACGAGGACGAGTCCAGCCGGGTCATCGCCCTGGAGACCGGTCAGCTCGACGTCATCGACACGATCACGCCCGACTCGGCCAACTACCTCAAGGGCAAGGACGGCATCGAGGTCATCGAGACCCCGGGTACCCGCCTGATCCACCTGTTCTACAACTTCCGGTTGCCGGCCGACCACCCGATCTCCAACCCGAAGGTGCGCGAGGCGCTGTCCTACGCGGTGGACAACGAGACGCTGATCTCGACCCTGATGAACGGTCAGGTCTCCAACGCCGAGGGTGTGGTGCCCAAGACGCTGGCCGGATTCAAGGCCACCGGCACCTACAGCTACGACCCGGAGAAGGCCAAGTCGATGCTGGCCGCCGAGGGCGTCAGCAACCTGAACCTCGTCGTCATCTGGGAGGAGTCGGAGTTCGCCGGCGCCGCCCAGGTCATGGAGGCGCTGGTGACCATGCTCGGCGAGGTCGGCGTCACCCTCCAGCTGACCCAGATCCCCAAGGGCGGCGAGATCGCGGCCTGGCGTTCGGGCGAGAAGTCCGGCGACTGGCACATCCTCGGCAACGGCTACGGCAACCAGACCGGTCTCGCGCTGACCAACCTGGTCGGCATGTACGCCGGTACCGCGGAGAAGGAGGCGAAGAAGGAGTCCTACCACGGCTTCGTCTTCCCCGAGATCACCGACCTGATCACCCAGGCGGGCTCGGAGTCCGACGAGACCAAGCGGGACGCGCTGCTCGCCGAGGCGCAGGAGAAGATCTGGGCCGAGTGGCCGGCCATGTGGGCCTGGACCCCGAACAACGTGCTCGCCAAGCGCACGACGGTCGGTGGCCTGAACCTGCGGCCGATCAACTCCTACGACCTGTCCACCGTCACGGTCTCGAGCTGACCCATGGCCCGGTATCTGCTCAAGCGGCTCGGTCAGAGCCTGCTGACGGTCTTCCTCACCGTCACCACGGTCTTCGTCCTGCTGCGGCTGCCGGGCGGCGACATCGCCTACAACTACGCACCTCCCAACCCGACGCCGGCGCAACTGGACACGGTGCGCCGTGCGTTCGGGTTGGACCAGAGCGTGCTCAGCCAGTACTGGACGTTCCTCACGAACCTGGTGCAGGGCAACGTCGGTGACTCCTTCAAGTTCAAGGAGTCGGCCCTGACGGTGGTGCTGGAGCGTCTCCCCTACACCATCACGTTGGCCGTCTCGGCGATCGTGGTGACGGCGATCGTGTCGATCCCGCTGGGGGTGTGGATGGCCCGGCGCAACAACACCGCCCGGGAGACCACCGCCAACATCTTCACCATCGCCGGTCAGTCCATGCCGGACTTCTGGATCGCCTTCATCCTGATCATCGTGTTCTCGGTGAACCTGGGCTGGTTCGACTCGTCCGGGTTCGCCAAGACCTCGTCGATCGTGCTGCCCACCATCACGATCGCGATCCTGCAGATCGCGTTGATCAGCCGCCTGGTGCGCCGGGAGATGGTCAGCAACCTGCAGGCCCCGTTCGTCAACATCGCCCGGGCCCGCGGCGTCAGCGAGCGGAAACTGACCTGGCGCTACGCCTTCTCGAACTCGGCGATCCCTGTCGTCACCGCGCTGGGCACCCGCTTCGCGGCCATGCTCAACGGTGTGGTCATCGTCGAGGTCGTCTTCCAGTGGCCGGGTGTCGGCTCGCTGGTGGTGGAGGCGCTGCGGACCCGCGACCTGCCGCTGATCCAGGCGACCGTGCTGGTCACCGTCATCCTCGCGCTGATCGTGCAGCTCGGCGTGGACCTGCTGTACCCGTTGATGGATCCGCGCGTCCGACTCGGAAAGGCCGCTCGATGACGAACGTACGAGGACACGAGCGCAGCGAGGCCCGCAGTGCGCGAGGAATCGAGCGAGAAGGGTCCGCCAAGTGATGCGCCCGCACACCGCCTCGACGCTCCTGGGGGGCCTCCGATGAGCACCGCTGACATCAGTCCGCAGGTCACCGCCGATCCGGACCTCGGCCGGCCGCTGACCGACCCGGCGTCCGCGCCGTCCCCGACGTCGGCCAAGCCGCCGACCGAGCGACCCTCGGTGGTCACGAAGAAGGAGCTGCGCCAGTCCGGTGCGGCCCGCAAGGCGCGGTACGCCTCGATCAAGATGTGGATCGGCGCGTTCTGCGCGGGCATCGTCATCATCCCGGTGGCGCTGGCCCGGGTGCTGCCGCTGGGTGACCCCACCAAGACCAACCTCCGCGAGTCGATGATCCCGCCGCTCACCGGCGGTCACCTCTTCGGCACCGACAAGAACGGTCGCGACCTGCTCGCCCGGGTCCTGTTCGGCGGTCAGACCTCGCTGCTGATCGGCATCCTCGCCATCGTCGTGTCCGGCGTCGTCGGGATCTGCGCCGGTGCCGCGGCCGGCTACTTCGGCGGCTGGGTGGACACCTTCATCTCCCGGCTGCTCGAGGCGCAGATGGCGTTGCCGCTGCTGCTGATGCTGCTGCTGGTGGTGGCGCTGTTCGGGCCGTCGATCCCGGTCATCACGATCGTCATCGCCTTCGCCCAGTGGCCCGAACCGGCCAGGATCACCCGGGCGCTGGTGCTGGTCGAACGCGAGAAGCCCTACGTGGCCGCGGCCCGCGTGCTGGGCCTGAGCCGACTGCTGATCATCCTGCGCCACATCATCCCGAACATCCTGAGCCAGTCGATGGTGGTGGTGTTCCTGCTGCTCGCCCAGGCGGTACTGCTGGAGAGCTCGCTGTCGTTCCTCGGCGCCGGCGTGCAGCGGCCCTACCCGACCTGGGGCGGCATCATCGCCGACGGTCAGGGCCAGGTCGTGCTCGGCGGCTGGTGGCTCGTCACCATCCCCGGTCTGGTGATCGCCCTGCTGGTGATCGGGGTCAACCTGCTCGGCGACGGTCTGCGCGACCGCTCCCGCAAGCTGAAGGCGGCCTGACATGTCCGAGATGACCGACGCTCCCGTGCTGGACGTGCGTGAACTCCAGGTCGAACTGATGACCAACCGCGGTGTCATCCGCGCCGTGGACGGGGTCTCGTTCGCCATCCACCGGGGCGAGACCGTCACGCTGATCGGCGAGTCCGGGTCGGGCAAGTCGACCACCGCGATGGGCATCCTGCGGCTGCTCCCCGACGAGCTGGCCGTCGTCTCCGGACACGCCACCATCAAGGGCCACGACGTGGTCGGCAGCCGCAAGGAGATCGACCAGCTGCGGGGCCGCAGCGTGGCGCTCATCCCGCAGGACCCGATGACCGCGCTCAACCCCATCCGCACCGTCGGGAAGCAGATGGTCGAGGCCATCCGCATCCGCCGCCCGGAGCTGAGCAAGGCCGCCGCTTTCGACCGGGCGCTGGACCTGCTGACCCAGGTGCACATCCGGGAGCCGCAGAGCCGGCTGAAGGCCTACCCCCACGAGCTGTCCGGCGGCATGCTGCAGCGGGTGCTGATCGCGATGGCGATCTCCGCCGAGGCGGAGCTGCTGGTCGCCGACGAGCCGACCTCCGCGCTCGACGTCACCGTCCAGGCCGGCATTCTCGACCTGCTGCTCGAGCTGCAGGAGACCACCGGCGTGGCGATCATGATGATCACCCACGACCTCGGCGTCGCCCGCCTGATGAGCGACCGCATCCACGTGATGCGGGCCGGGAAGTTCGTCGAGAGCGGCGAGGCCGAGCAGATCGTGGACTCCCCCGCCCAGCCGTACACGCAGGCGCTGCTGGCGGCGATCCCGGACCTCGGTCCGTGGAACGACCCGGCGCTCGAGCACCCGGAGCTCGCCGCCGAAGCCGCGGCCGCCGCCACTCTCGCCCGGACCAAAGCCCACTCCCAGGAGGCCTCGGTATGAGCACCCCCCTCGCTTCCGACGACCTGCTCACCGTCGACGATCTCGTCGTCGAGTTCCCCGTCCCCAGCGGGACGTTCCGTGCCGTCGACCGGGTCAGCTTCACCGTCCCCCGCGGCGGCACGCTGGCCGTGGTCGGCGAGTCCGGCTGCGGCAAGTCGACCATCGCCCGGACGCTCGTGCGGTTGAACAAGCCCACCTCCGGCCGGATCGTGTTCGACGGCCAGGAGATCGGCGGGATGAGCGAGAAGCAGCTCCGGCCGGTCCGGCACCGCATCCAGATGGTGTTCCAGGACCCGTACGGCAGCCTCGACCCGCACCTGACCGCCCAGCAGATCGTCGCCGAGCCGATGAAGGTCCGCGGCGGCCGGTCCAAGACCGAGATCGCCGAGCGGGCCGCCCACCTCATCGAACGGGTGGGCCTGCCGGGCACCGCGCTGGGCCGCAAGCCGAACGAGTTCTCCGGTGGTCAGCGGCAGCGGATCGGTATCGCCCGCGCGCTCGCCTCCGAGCCGGACCTGCTGGTGTGCGACGAGGCGACCAGCGCGCTGGACGTCTCCGTGCAGGCCCAGGTGCTGGAGCTGCTGGCCGACATCCAGCGCGAGACGGGTCTGACCTACCTGTTCATCTCGCACAACCTCGGTGTGGTGCGGGCGATCTCGCAGCAGACCGTGGTCATGCGGGCCGGCCGGATCGTCGAGTCCGGGCCGACCGACCAGGTGCTGTCCTCGCCGCGCGAGGAGTACACGCAGCGACTGCGGCGTTCGGCGCTGGAACCGTCGACCATGCACGGCCGCAAGCCGCGCGCCGTGGTCCGTGCCATCGCGCTGGCCCGTGCGGCCGAGAACGAGACGCTCGCCGCCGCGGCGTCCTGAGGCCCCGCCCCACGCGTACGCCGGACCGGCCCCGTCCGGTCCCCCGAGGAAACGAGGAACGATGGAGTACCTGGATCTCACCGGTGTTCCGGTGCGCCAGTCCCGACTGGTGCTGGGCACCATGACCTTCGGCGACACCGCCGACGCCGACCTCGCCCAGCGGATGGTGGACGCGGCGCTGGCCGCCGGCGTCACCTCCCTGGACACCGCCAACGGCTACGCCGGCGGGAAGAGCGAGGAGATCGTCGGACACCTGCTGAAGGGCCGGCGGGACAAGGTCGTGCTGGCCACCAAGGCCGGCATCTACGAGGGCGACGCCGATGGCGCGCCGCTGCTGTCGGCCACCGGCCTGCGGAAGTCGCTGGAGGGCTCGCTGCGGCGGCTGGGCGTCGACGACATCGACATCTACTACCTGCACAAGCCCGACCGCTCGGTGCCGCTGAGCGAGACGCTCTCCACGCTGGCCGATTTCGTCCGCGAGGGCACCGTGCGCGCGATCGGCGTGAGCAACTACTCGGCCTGGCAGATCGCCGAGATCCTGCAGATCTGCGACGAGGTCGGGGCGCCGCGGCCGGTGTTCGCCCAGCAGATGTACAACCTCATCGCGCGCCGGCTGGAGGACGAGTACGTCGAGTTCAGTATGAAGTCCGGCGTCGGCACGATCGTCTACAACCCGCTCGGGGCCGGCCTGTTGACCGGGCGCTACTCGCTGGACTCGCTCCCGACGGAGGGCCGGTTCGGTTCGGCGGCGATCGCCGGCATGTACCGCGACCGGTACTGGAACAAGGAGAACTTCGAGGCGGTGGACAAGCTCTCGCGGATCGCCGCCGAACTCGGCGTCGGGCTGCCGGAGCTCGCCATCCGCTGGTTGCTGTCCAAGCCGGTGGTCTCATCGGTGCTGATCGGAGGATCGAAGGTGGAACAGATCGAGGCGACCATCGCCGCGGCCGACCGGGGTGCACTGCCCGCGGACGTCGTCGCGCGGTGCGACGAGGCGGGCGAGCCGCTCAAGGGCACGATGCCGGCGTACAACCGATGACCGGCGGCGGATACGAGGCGGCGACCTCGCAGACCTCGTCGGTGCACCAGTCGTTCGCGGCCCGGGTGCGCAACCGGGAGCAGATCGTCGGCTACTGGATCACCCTGGACTCCCCCGTCGCCACCGAGCGGATCGCGCGGCTGGGCTACGACTACGTGTGTTTCGACGCCCAGCACGGGCTGTTCGGCTACAGCGGCATGCTCGCCGGGCTGACCGCGGTGGACGCCGGCAACCGCGCCGCCGGTGTGGTGCGGGTGGGCAGCAACGACCTGTTCCAGATCGGCCGGGCGCTGGACGCCGGCGCGGTCGCGGTGATCGTGCCGCTGGTCGACAACGCCGAGCAGGCCGCGGCCGCGGTCAGCTACACCCGGTACGCGCCGGGGGGTCTGCGGTCCTACGGCCCGATGCGGTCGGCGCTGCGGGTCGGGCCGAACCCGGCCGAGGTGCGCGACCAGGTCGCGGTCATCGCCATGATCGAGACCGCCGACGGGCTGGCCAACGTGGAGAGCATCTGCGCCACCGAGGGTCTGGACGGGGTCTACATCGGCCCGTCGGACCTGACGCTGTCGTTGGGCGGCGCCAGCTCCACCGACACCTCGGTGGCCGACGAGTTCGAGGCCGCGCTGACCCGTGTCCGGGAGGCCGCCGCAGCCGCCGGGATCGCCGCCGGCATCCACAACCCGACCGGCGCGGCCGCGGCGAAGCGGCTGGCCGAGGGCTTCACGTTCGTCTCGGTGGCGTCGGACCTGACCCACCTGGAGCTGGTGGCCAAGAGCCACCTCGGCGCCGCGCGGGGCGAGTCGTGACCGCCGCCGCGACGTTGCCGGGAACCACCGACGGGGTGGTGCGCGAGGCCGGCCCGGGCCGGGAGGACGCGTTCCTGCCGACCGCGACCGTGCAGAGTCACGCCGCGAACCTCATGCACCTGCCCGACGGCACCCTGGGCTGCGTCTGGTTCGGCGGCACCCAGGAGGGCGTGCCCGACATCTCCGTCTGGTACTCGCGTCTCGCCCCGGGGTCGGACCGCTGGACCGAGCCGGAGCGGCTGTCCGACGACAGCACCCGCTCCGAGCAGAACCCCATCCTGTTCGTCGCGCCGGACGGCGCCGTGTGGCTGCTCTACACGGCCCAGTTCGCCGGCAACCAGGACACCTCCGAGGTGCGCTGCCGGGTCTCCACCGACGGCGGCGCGACGTTCGGGCCGGTGCGGACGATGATCCCGGCCGGCCCCGGCGGCGGCGTCTTCGTCCGGCAGCCCCCGGTCGTGCTGCCCGACGGCCGGTGGGTGCTCGGGGTCTTCAACTGCGTGAGCGTCCCCGGTGAGCGGTGGGTCGGCAACGTCGACACGAGCTCCGTGTACGTCTCCGACGACGGCGGCGACAGCTGGACCGAGACTCCGGTGCCGGACAGCCTCGGCGCGGTGCACATGAACCCGGTGCCGCTGGCCGACGGCACGTTCCTGGCCGTCTACCGCAGCCGCTGGGCCGACCACGTGTACGCCAGCTGGTCCGACGACGGGGTCGCCTGGTCGGCGCCGGTCCCGCTGGAGCTGCCCAACAACAACAGCTCGGTGCAGGCGGTGGCGCTGGCCGACGGCCGGGTCGCCATGGTCTACAACCACTCCAGCGCGCTCGACGCCACCGACCGCCGGGTGTCGCTCTACGACGAGATCGACGACGACGGCCTCGCCGACGTCGCCGAGCCGCAGGTGCTCACCGACGCGTCGACCACGACGCGGACCGCGTTCTGGGGTGCCCCGCGGGCGCCGATGACCCTGGCGGTCTCGTCCGACGGCGGCCGGACCTGGCCGGTGCGGCGGGATCTGGAAGTCGGTGACGGCTACTGCATGACCAACAACTCCCGCGACGGGCTGAACCGCGAGTTCTCCTACCCGTCGATCCGGCAGGCGGCCGACGGCTCGCTGCACATCGCGTTCACCTACTTCCGGCAGGCGATCAAGTACGTGCACGTGGACCTGGACTGGGTCACGCGGGACTGACGCGAGGAGATCACCGAGGTGGGTGGCGTCCTGTCCGGTTTCGCCGTCATCGGTGCGGTGGTGGGTGTCGGCTACCTGCTCGGGCGCTGGTCGGTGCTGGGCACCAACGGCCGGGACGTGTTGTCGGCGTTGACGTTCAACGTCGCGAGCCCGGCCCTGCTGTTCCAGCTGATGTCGGCGTCGGACCTCGGGGTGATGCTGTCGACCCCGCTGCTGGCGCTGGTGATGAGCACGCTGTGCTGCGCGGCGGTCTACGCGACCGTCGGCGCGGTGCGGCGCTGGGGGGTCGGGCGGACGACGATCGGTGCGCTGCTGGCCAGCTACGTCAACTCCGGCAACCTCGGTATCCCCATCGCCGTCTACGTTCTCGGGGACGCGACGCTGGTGGCGCCGGTAATGCTGTTCCAGCTCGTCGTCTACACGCCGATCGCGCTGACCGTCATCGACGCCACCCAGCCCGGGGCGCGGCGCGCCTCGGTGCTGTCGGTGGTGACCACGCCGCTGCGCAACCCGGTCGTCATCGGGGCGTTCGCCGGGGTGATCGTGTCGGCCACCGGGGTCACCCTGTGGCATCCGCTGGCCGACGCGGTGGAGTTGATCGCGGCGATGAGTGTGCCGGCGATGCTGCTGGCGTACGGCATCTCGCTCCACGGGGCGCAGGCGCCCGGGCGCGACGGCGACCGGGGGCCGCTGTGGCTCGCGGTCGCGCTCAAGACGGCCGTCCAGCCGACGGTCGCCTGGGTGATCGGCACCCTGGTCTTCCATTTCGACCCGGCCACCCTGCTCGGGGTGGTCGTGCTGGCGGCGCTGCCCGCCGCGCAGAACATCTTCACCTACGCCTGGCGGTACCAGACGTCGCTGTCGCTGGCCCGCGACGGCATCCTGCTGACCACCGTCGCCGCCCCGGTCGTGCTCACCGCGGTCGCGGCCCTGCTCGGCTGACCCCGACATCCCCTGGAGGCTCCGATGACCGACACCCGCACCCTGGTGACCGGGGTCAGCTCCGGGATCGGCCGGGCCATCGCCGCACGACTGCTCGCCGACGGGCGGCGCGTGCTCGGGATCAGCCGCACACCGGTCGACCTGGGCCCGGGATCCGAGCACGTCGCCGTGGACCTCGCCGACACCGCCGCGGTCCGCCGGGCGGTGACCGCCGCCGGACCGCTGGACGCGGTGGTGCACGCCGCCGGCCTGCAGTACGCCGCCCGCGTCGGCGATCTCGACGACGGCCACCTGGCCCGGATGTGGCAGGTGCACGTCGCGGCCGCCGCCGCACTGGTCGACGCCGCGGTGCCCACGCTGACCGACGGCGGTCGGATCCTGCTGATCGGCTCGCGGACCGCCGTCGGGGTCGCCGGCAAGAGCCAGTACGCGGCGACGAAGGCCGCCCTGCAGGCGATGTCGCGGTCGTGGGCGGCCGAGCTAGCCCCGCGCGGCGTCACCGTCAACGTCCTGGCGCCCGGCCCGACGCGCACCCCGATGCTCGCCGACCCGAACCGGGCGGGCACACCGCCGGTCGCCCCACCGCTGGGCCGACTGGTCGAGCCGTCCGAGGTGGCCGACTACGCCGCCTTCCTGCTCGGCCCGGGCGGCGCCATGGTCACCGGGCAGCACCTCGTCATCTGCGGGGGCGCGTCCCTGTGACGTCCGGACGGTGACGATGACAGGGGTGTGACGGGCACCGCCCGGCGCGTTCACCTGCCGGACACGTGAGACCTCTACCGTTCGTAGAACAAGGTGGTGGATCGGAGTACGTCATGACGCGGCAGGTGGTGTGGCCACGCAGTCTGCTCGACCGTCGCCGCGAGATCGTGGACGCGCAGCGTCGGCTGCGCACCGAGCAGAACCGGCCGGGCGGGGCCCGTCCGCAGGCGCTGCAGTCGCTGATCGAGGAACTGGGGGCGCTGCCCTGCGGTCACTGGGACGTCGAGCAGCATCCGGCCGGTATCAACGACTGGGTGTGCACCGTCTGCCAGGCGGTCATCACCCCCGACTGGGTGCCGCTGGGCGACCAGGAGCACCAGCTGCGGCGCCAGCAGCGGCTGCGGCAGCATCGCGGCCCGATCGTCGGGCAACTCGGCGCCTGACCTCCCGACTCAGTGCAGCAGTTTCAGTCCGACGACACAGCCGACGATCCCGAGCAGCAGCAGCACCTTGACCAGCGAGACGCTCTCGGTGCCCGTGGCCATCGCGTAGGCGACGGTCAACACCGCACCGATCCCCACCCACACCGCGTAGGCGGTCCCGACCGGCAGCGTCCGCATGGCGACGGCCAGTCCGACCATGCTGGCCACCACGGCGACACCGAACACCACGGTCGGCAGCGGGCGACTGAAACCCTCGGACCTGCCGAGCGCCGTCGCCCAGACGGCCTCCAGGACGCCGGAGGCGACGAGAACGAACCAGGCCATGACGGATCCCTCCCAGGAGGGCCGTCTTGTCGCTGACCGGGTACGGCACCACTCGTCCGGGAGCCCCGTCCGGGCTCGTCCCCCATCCTCGGCACCGGGGTCGGCCGGGGCAAGCGGTGGTGACCGATCTGACCCGGGTCGGTTGGGCGGGCCGTGGTGGCGGGCAAAGGTCGGGGTGCACAACCCCGAGCGAAGGAGATCCGATGAGCAAGTCCGACCGGGACAGCGTCGACAAGACCGGCAAGACCGACGACCACAGCGCGGGCGACAGCCGCGAGCCCTACTCGGAGGACGGCGGGCCGGAGGCCAAGCACGCGGCGACGCACGACGTGGCCCGCGAGCAGGCGACGAACTCCGCGCCGCAGACCGAGGAGAAGGACGAGTTCGCCGACGACCTGTAGGACGTCATCCCGGGCGGACCGCCACCGACGCGGTGCGCCCGGGCACTCCTGCGTGACCGGCGCCACCCGGTCGGGCCGGCCCGGCTCGTCACGGACGGCAGGCGCGGGGCGGCGTCGGAAGCGCCGTGATACTAGACGGATGCGGCTTCTGGTGGTGGAGGACGAGCCGGACATCGCGGCGGCGCTGCGCATCGGATTGTCGGCCGAGGGCTACGCGGTGGACGTCTGCGCGGACGGAGCCACCGCACTGCAGTTCGCGCTCGCCGGCGGTTACGCCGCCGTGGTGCTGGACCTGATGCTCCCCGGGATCAGCGGCTACCGGGTCATCGAGCGGCTGCGGGCCGCCGGTGATCTGACGCCGGTGATCGTGCTGACGGCCAAACTCGGCCAGTACGACCACACCGACGCCCTGGACACCGGCGCCGACGACGTGGTGACCAAACCCTTCGCCTTCCCCCTGCTGCTGGCCCGACTGCGGGCGGTGATCCGCCGATCGACCGCGGGCCGGGCCGGGCAGGTGCTGGAGGTGGGCGCCATCCGCGTCGACACCGCCGCCCGCACGGCGACCCGGGACGGGCAGCCGCTGCCGTTGACCGCGCTCGAGTTCGCGCTGCTGGAGCTGCTGGCGTCCCACCCCAGCGAGCCGGTGCTCAAGGAGCACATCCTCGGTGTGCTGTGGCCGGCCGAGGCCGTGGACCCGAACCTGGTGGAGGCCCGGGTGGCCGCGCTGCGCCGGAAGGTCGACGCGCCGTTCGCCGGCCGCGCGATCGAGACGGTGCGGCGGGTCGGCTACCGGCTGGTCGACGATCGGGCCGGCCGTGCCTGAGCCGTCGCATCGGCGCCGCCGGTACGGGGGTCGCACCCGGCGGCGGGTGTCCGCGACGGCCACCCTCGCCGCCGCCGCCATCCTGGGCATCGCCCTGCTGCTGGGCTACCAGGCGCTGGTCGCCCAGCAACGGTCCGCGGCGACCAGCGACGCCCTCGGCGAACTGGGCCGGCTCCGGGACACCGTGCTGGCCGGTTCGGTGCCGTCCGGGGACACCGGTGGTCAGTTCCCGTTCCAGGTGGTGGCCGACACCGGCGCCATCCTCGCGAGCAGTGCGTCGCTGGCCCCGCAGCCCGGCGACGTGGTCGGCCTGCCCGTGCCCCCGGCGGTGGTCGCGGCCTCGACGGCGTCGTCCGGACTGCTGATCGGCAACGGCGAGCTCGTCGTGCCGGCCGGGTGGGGCGCCGACCTGGCCGGCCGGACGCTGCCCTACATGTACGCGGACCTGCCGCGGAGCCAGGTGGGAGCCGAGGTGCCGGAGGAGGTCTCGGCCGTCCGCATCGTCGTGGTCGTCACGCCGTTCGCCACCGACGCGCTCCTGACCGAGATCCGCCGGCCACTGCTGGTGGCGATGCCGTTGGTGCTGCTGGTGCTGGCCGCGGTGGTCTGGTGGTCGGTGGGTCGGGCCCTGCGGCCGGTGGCCGCCATCCGACGGTCGATGGACACCATCACCGCCGCGG
Source organism: Nakamurella sp. (assembly GCA_052039515.1). Taxonomy (GTDB): domain Bacteria; phylum Actinomycetota; class Actinomycetes; order Mycobacteriales; family Nakamurellaceae; genus Nakamurella. The sequence continues at coordinate 17,989 of JBQGEH010000022.1, forward strand.
CCGCCGACACCCGGGTCGACCGGCCCCGCACCGGCGACGAGGTCGAGGAACTCGCGGTCTCGGTCAACACCACCCTGGACCGGCTCGCCGCCGCCGACCGCCGCCAACGGGCGTTCGTCTCCGACGCCGCCCACGAACTGCGCAGCCCGATCGCGGCGCTGCAGTCGACCCTCGACGTCGCGCGCCTGTACCCGGACCACGTCGACCCGGCCGAGACCGCCGCGGCCCTGGCCCGTCAGGTCGAGCGGCTGGCCCGGCTCAGCGAGAACCTGCTCGCGCTGTCCCGGCTGGAGGCCGACCCGGACCCGGCGGGGTTTGCATCGGGAGCGGTCGTCGACGTCACCGAGGTGGTCCGGCGGGCGGTCGACGACCACCCGTGGCGGACCACCGTCGATGTCGTCGCGGTACCCGTGCCGGTGGTCGGGGACCCCACCGATCTGGGCCGGGCGGTGACCAACCTGCTGACCAACGCCGACCGGCACGCGGCCCGCCGGGTCACGGTCTCGGTGACGCCGGCTCCGCCCGACGACGGCACCGACGTCACGTCGGGGGTGGAGGTCGTGGTCGCCAACGACGGACCGCCGATCCCCGAGGACCAGCGGGAGCGCATCTTCGACCGGCTGCACCGACTGGACGAGGCCCGCAGCCTGGACGCGGGCGGTAGCGGCCTGGGTCTGGCGATCACCCGCCGGATCGCCGAACGCCACGGAGGGTGGGTGCGCGCCGAGAACACCGGGGGCGGGGTCGTGTTCCGGCTGTGGCTGCCGGCCGCGCCGGTTCCGGTCAGCTCACCGGCAGCCGGTACAGCGACCAGCGGCCGTCCGGCGAGGTGATCTCCGGCGCGCCCAGGACCGGGGCCAACAGCTCCGCGGTCGGCGTGGCCCCACTGTCGGTGGCGTCCCGGTCGACGACCACGCCCTGGTAGCCGGCGGCGACCGCGGCGGGCACCAGGTCGGCGGCCGGCAGCGCGGTGAGGGCCGCGATGGCGTCCGCCCCGTCCTGACCGCGGAGCGCCCCGCCGCTCCAGCGCAGGGTGGTCGAGTGCAGCGACAGCTTGACCGCGTCGGAGTCGTACGCGGCGCCGTGGCGGCCCGACTCGGGGAACGCGACGTAGGGCAGCTGCAGCAACGCCGCCGTCGGTCCGACCGCCGTCTCCACCGCGGCCACGAAGGCGTCGTCGGAGCGCCACGACTGCCCGACCCCCGCGTAGTCGGGCGTGGCCCTGACGATCGCCTGGTCGTAGACGCCGCCGGACAGCAGCGTCACCGCCAGCACCCCGGCGACGAGCCGCGCGTCGATCCGCAGGACGGCCGCGAGCCGGTCGGCGACCGACCGCCCGACGAGCCCGACGACCGCGAGGCAGGGCAGCGCGATGAAGATCGACATCCGGTTCCAGCCGCGCAGACTC
>JBQGEH010000023.1:0-2880 GCA_052039515.1 Nakamurella sp.
ACCCGCCCGATCATCTCGGGGGCGCCCAGCCGCCGCGCCCGGGCGCTGAGATTCGGTCGGTAGCCGAGGGTCTCGCTGGCGGCCCGGACGCGGGCGGCGGTGTCCGGGGCGACGTTGCGGGGACCGTCGTTGATCACGTAGCTGACCACCGCGGTGGACACCCCGGCCGCCCGGGCGACGTCGCCGCGGGTCGCCGCCCGGCGCGGCGGTGATGGCACGTCTTCCCCCACGACGGACGAACCTACCGGGTCACTCGGTCGCGCCGACCGTCCCGAAGGGCGCGCCGACCGCGACCGGGGCCTCGCCGAAGTCGGGGACGTCCAGCCGCACACCGCCCTGCAGCGCGGACTGGTGCGCGATGATGCCGGGCACGGTGTAGCGGGCCGCGGTCCACGCGTTGACCGGCGGCAGCGTCCGGGTGTCCACGGCCACCGCGAAGTCGTCGACGAGGAAGTGGTGGCTGCCCTCGTGACCGCTCGGCACTCCGCGGAACGTCTCCGGCAGCCGCGAGATGTCGTGCACCGCCGCGTGTCCGGAGATGAAGGCGTCCCGCAGCTCCGGCGCCACGTGCGCCAGCGACGGGTCGTCGGCCGACATCGACGGGCGGGAGTCGATCTGGTCGGAGATGTCGGTGACGCCCTCCTTGTCCTGCCAGTAGGTCACGGTGGCCAGCTGCTCGAAGCTCGCCTCGGTACCGAACCAGCGGAACCGGGACTCGCGGATGTGCGACGGGTAGCCGACCCGGCGCATCTCGTTGATGCGCATGATGCCGCCGTCGGACAGCTCGAACAGCGCCGAGGCGTTGGAGAAGTCGTTGTCGAACTGGCTGACCTCGCGGTCGAAGACGCCGTCGCCACGCTGGTCGCGCACACCGATGCAGCTGACGCTGACCGCGTGCGCCGGCAACGCCCCCAGCACGCCACCGACGGAGTGCGTCGGGTAGTGCATGGGCGGGTAGCTGGCGGTGGCCTTCCAGTTCTCGCCACCGCTGTACTGGTAGGCGGCGTAGAAGCCGAGGTCCATGTCGTGCACGTAGTCGCCTTCGGCGTAGAAGACGCGACCGAACCCGTTGTCCGCCATCGTCTTCCGGGCGAAGACGGTGGCCGGGTTGTAGTAGCTGGTCTCCCCCATCATGTAGGTCAGACCGGTCTCGGTGACGGCGTCGATGATCTCGCGCACCTCGTCGACGGTGAACGCCATCGGCACCGCGGAGTAGACGTGCTTGCCGGCGCGCAACGCCCGGACGACCAGCGGCCCGTGCGTCCAGCGCTGCGTGAAGACGGCCACCGCGTCGACGTCGGAGGCGAGCATCGCGTCGACGTCGTCGACCACGCCGGCCAGCTTCTCGCGGGCGACCAGTTCCTCGGCGCGTTCGCGCAGCAGATCGGTCACCCGGACCTCGCTGACGGCGGGGTGCAGCTGGAACAGCTTGGCGAACTGACCGGCGAACTGACCGGCGCCGATGATGCCGAGGGAGAACACGCGGGAGCCTCGATCCTTGGGGGTGGGTGGCCGCCATCCGGCGGTGAGCGCGAATCTACACGAATAGACGCCACCAGTTCTACAGCTGTAGATGGGCACGGTCGATGCTCGGAAGGGTCAGACGGCGGCAGGCGCCGGCGCGGACACCACGCCGCGGATGCGCTGCGAGATGACCTGGGTGATGCCGTCGCCGCGCATGGAGACGCCGTACAGGGCGTCAGCCGCCTCCATGGTGAACTTCTGGTGGGTGATGATGATGAGCTGGCTGGATTCGCGCAGCTCCGACAGCAGCGACACCAGCCGGGTCAGGTTGACCTCGTCGAGCGCCGCCTCGACCTCGTCCATGACATAGAACGGGCTGGGTCGGGCGCGGAAGATCGACACCAGGATCGCCACCGCGGTGAGCGACCGCTCCCCGCCGGACAGCAGCGACAGCCGCTTGACCTTCTTGCCCGGCGGCCGGGCGTTGACCTCGATGCCGGTGGTGAGCAGGTCGTCGGGGTCGGTGAGGTCGAGTTCGCCGTCGCCGCCGGGGAACAGTGTCTGGAAGACGGTGACGAACTCCCGGGCGACGTCGGCGAACGCGCTGGCGAAGACGTCCTGGATCTTCTGGTCGACCTCGGCCACCACGGTGAGCAGGTCCCGGCGGGTGTCCTTGAGGTCGGTCAGCTGGGTGGACAGGAACGCGTGCCGCTCCTCGAGCGCCGCGAACTCCTCCAGGGCCAGCGGGTTCACCTTGCCCAGCGTGGCCAGGTCCCGTTCGGCGCTGCGCAGCTTGCGTTCGGCGGCGGTCCGGTCGAAGGCCATCGGTTGCGGCGCGTACACCTGCTCGCCGCGTTCCTTGGCCGCCTCGTACTCGGCGAGTTCCACCGCGCTCGGCGGGGTCAGCGCGTCCGGACCGAACTCGGCGACGAGATCGTCGACGGTGATGGCGAACTCGGTGGCGGCGCGCTCCACGAGCTGTTCGATGCGGATGGCCTGCTGGGCGCGGAGCACCTCCTCGCGGTGGACCTCCGACGTCAGCTTCTCCCACTCCGACGACAGCTCGGCGACCCGCTGCCGCGCCGCGGCGGCGGCCTGCTCGGCGGCGGTGCGGGCGGCCGCGGCGGCGTCCCGGGCGACGGACGCGGTCTGCAGCGAGACGGCCAGCACGTCGGCGGTCGCTCCGGCCCGGTCGGCGACCTTGGTCGCGATCGCCGCGGCGACGGCCCGCCGGGTGCGGGCGGCTTCCGCGCGGGCGCGGGTCTCCCGTTCGGCCCGGGCGGCGCGACGGAGGTTGTCGGCGGTGCCGGCCGAGGCGCGGGCCCCCGCCACCGCGGGAGGCCGGCCGAGCCCGGCGTCCACCACCCGCTGGCGGGCCACCGCCGGCTGCGCGGCGAGCCGGGCCCGCCGGGGGGG
>JBQGEH010000024.1:0-2288 GCA_052039515.1 Nakamurella sp.
ACCCCCCCGCGCCGCGGCGAGCGGACGCGGCGGCGCGGGCGAGGACGACCGACCCGCTCACTACGCCAGGTCGACCAGCGCCGGTCGAGGTAGTGGTCGGGGTGCCGGGTCCGGCGTCCCGCAGCGCCTGCACCGTCGCAGTCACGCCCGACAGCGCCGCGGAACCGACACGGGCGGCGGCCTCGCGTGCGTACCCGATCGCCGTGGCTCGGACCTTCTGGCCTCGGGTCGGGTCGGCGCGACGGCCCTCGGTCTGGGAGGTCTGCTCGTCCTGGTCGGTGCTCATGCTGCGGTCTCCTTCACCAGCGTCAGGCCGGTCGTCGTCGTGGTGTCAGCTGGTGCACCAGGGGTGTGAGCTGGTGCGGTGGGGGTGTCGGGCTGGGCGGCGTAGCCGCGGCCGGTGTGGGTGAGGAACGCGTCGGGGACCTGGCCGCGGGCGACCTGGGCGACCTGGGCGTCGGTCAGGTGCAGGGCGCGGAACCGGATCGCTTCGTCACCGCGGGTGCCGGTGGCGTCGACCAGGTACCCGGTGCCCTTCGCGGCGGTCGGGACGTGGTGCGCGGGAGCCTTCTCGGTCCAGTTCCCACCCGCGCCGAACGCAGCCTCGACCGCGTCACGGGTCCCCAGCCGGAACGCCATCCGCTGCAGGAACAGGTCCCGGCACGGGCCGATGTCAGCGACCTTCGCGACCTGGGTGCACGCGATCACCGACACACCCGCCTTGCGCCCGACGACCTGTATCCGCCCGAGCGGGCCGTCCTTGCCCTTCTTCAGCAGCCCGGACAGCAGCAGCAGCTCGTCCACGATCAGCAGGTGCACCGGCTCGGCCACCGTCGGGGTGTGGGCGCGGACCCGGGCAGCCTTCTGCGTCGCCATCCGCGCGAACATCACCGCCTCCAGGTCGCCCACCATGGCCTCGATGCCGTCGGTGGTGTCGGCGTACCGCTCCACCCGGAACTCATCCGTTCCGGCCTGGTCGGTGAGGGCGTCTTCGAGGGCTGCGAGCTCGACACCGCCGGCGGGGTCGGCCACCCACAGCCGGACCGGGACCTTCGCGAGCAGGAACCCCAGCAGCAGCGCCCACAGCGCCGAGGACTTGCCCGACCCGGACTGCCCGGCGATCAGCAGCGGCGTGAACGAGCACTGCCCCGCCCCGTTCAGCAACGGCAACCCGACCGGCACCACACCACCCGCGACCGACCCGTCACCACCCGACGGGCTTTCGTCGGTCGGGTTGTCGTTCTCGGCCAGACCGAACACCGCCAGCCCAGCAGCGCTCGTGGTCGGATTCTTGGTGTCCCGGCTGCGGTCGAGGGCGGTGGCGAGGCGGTCGGGAGTGACGATCTCGTCGAGGGCGGAGGCGAAGGTAAAGAACAGCTCGACCACGCCGGTGTCCCCCACCGGGCGGAGGCGGACCTGACGGCAGCCGCCGCCGGTGACCTGGGCGAGCGGGACCAGGCCTGCGGTCAGGACGTCGCGGGCGATCCCGGCGGCGGCGGCGTCGACGGTGACCACCACGGTCTCCCCGCCGGGGCCGTGGGAGCGGACCTGCCACGGCAGCAGCACCGGCACCGAGCCCAGCCCCGCGGCCGTGCAGGCCTTGTCCCACTGCCGGCGGACCCGGCGGCGACGAGCTGCACGCTCACGGCTCGCACCCACGCCGACGCCGGTGCGGCGGGCGCGGAACCACACCCACACCAGCCCACCAGCCCCGGTCAGGGGCGGGGTCACGGCGGCAGCGACGAGGCCGGACCCCGACTGCACCCACACCGTCACGAACACCACGACCGCGAACGACGCGACCGGGTGCGACCGGGCCACCCATAGCCCCCGGATCCCGTTCGACCGGGCACGCGTCACCCGCTCGACAGCCGACCCACCCGACGCCGAGTGGTGGCGGCGGCCCCGCCCCGCACCCGTCCGGCCCAGACCCGTCGAGCCCGGACCCCTGGACCCGAGCCTCGTCGAGGTCAGACCGTCGAGGTCGGGGCGAGACCGCCGGCCCATCAGCTGTCGCCCTGCGCAGCGCCACCCTCAGCGCCACCAGCAGGCGGAGCGTCAGCCGGCGGGGCCTCAGCGGGCGGGGCAGCGGGCGGGGCAGCGGGCGGGGTCGTGGCGGCGTCGGCGGCCTGGAACCCGGCGCCGATCTCCTTCACGAACGTCACCGCACCCGACAGACCCTGCCCCAGCGCGTTCCCGCCGGTGCTCATCGCGGCCTGCATCAGCGCCGCCCCACCGACCAGCGCGACCACCGCACTGATCAGCACCACATCCCAGAACCGTCCCAG
>JBQGEH010000025.1:0-7913 GCA_052039515.1 Nakamurella sp.
TGACCGACGACCCCGACGACCGCGGCGAAGTCCCGGGGCCGGTGCTCCGCGGTGCGCAGGTCCGCCACCGTGACCGTGCCGCCGACGATTCCGCCGGAGAAGTGCGGGACCAGCCCGTTGAGCAACCCGAGCAGGGACGACTTGCCGGAGCCGGTCGGCCCGGCGACGACCACCAGCTCCCCCTCCCCGATCATCAGGTCGACGTGCTCGAGGACCGGCCGTCCGTCCTCGGTGTAGCGGAGACTCACGTCGCGGAGACCGATCACCGCCGGAACACCCCCGCCGGCAGCGCCGGGACCGCGGCCACCAGCAGGCCCAGCACGACGGGCAGCGTCACCTGCGGCCACATCAGCGGGTTCGCGCTCGGATAGAGCTGCGCCGGCGGGGTGGCGAACAGCACGACCGCGGCGGCCACGCCACAGGCCGCCACCAGCCACTCCCGTCCCCGCCACGGGTCCGGACGGTACCGGGACCGGTGCACCCGGGCCCCCGCCAGCCGGAGCCCCACCGCCCCGACGACGACCCCGGCGACGACCACCGGGGTGCCGAGCCAGGCCGGGCTGCGGGAGTCGAGAAGTCCGTAGGCCCCGATCACGACCCCGCCGACGCCGGCGAGCAGGCATGCCGTGGTGACCCAGCGGTGCCGCGGCGGCTCGCCGGTGCGGCCGTAGCCGCGGGAGTCCATCGACGCGGCCAGCAGCAGCGAGCGGTCCAACGCGTCGGTGAGCACGGGCACCACGACGGTGCGCAGCAGATGCCGCCGGGTCCGCGGCCCACGGCGCAGCGCCTGCGCCCGGCGCACCCGCCCTACCGCTTCGACGAGCTGCGGGAACACCGAGACGCTCACGACCAGGACGGTTCCCGCTTCGTAGAGCGCGGCCGGGGCGGCGGCCAGCAGCCGCTTCGGGTTGGCGAGCGCGGCGGCGGCGCCGACGCAGACGATCATGGTGGCCAGCCGCAGGCCGTCGTAGAAGCCGGCGAGCAGCGCCTCGGCCGACACCTCACCGAGCAGCGTGATCCCGGCGGCCGCCTCGGGCAGCCGCAGCTCCGGCAGGGTGAACAACACGGTCGGTCCGGCGCCGGCGGTGAGCATCCGGAAAACCACCCGGACGACCACGACGATCCCGGCGACCGTCAGGTACCAGCGGAACCCGACCGCCCACGGCGCGCTGGTCCGGCGGGCGGCGACGACCAGCGCGGCGACGGCGATGACGACGCCGAGCAGCAGCGGGTTGGTGGTGTGCCCCGCGGCGACCGCGAGACCGAGCGCCCACACCCACCACGCCCCGGGGTGGGTCGCGCGGCTACGGGTCCAGCTGTCGGTCACGGTGGTCAGTCGTCGTCCCGGGCGGTCCGGTGCCGGTGGATCAGCACGGTCCCCACGACGAGGACCGCAATGAGTGCGGTGACCCCGAGGACGGTCAGAGCGGCTGCATCGGTACCGGTGTCGTCGGCCGCCACGGTGTCGACCGCGGCGTCCTGGGTCGTCGTGACGGTGGTCGGTGTCTGCGGGGAAACCGTCCCGGACGGTGTGTCGGACGTGGTGGGGACCGTGTCCGGGGTGGCCGGCTCGGACGTGGCCGTGGTCGGTGCGGTGGTCTCGGCGGGTTCCGCCGCCGTGGGCACGGACTCCGACGTCTCCGGTTCCGGTGCCGTGGTGGTGGACGTCGAGGACGCGGATGAGGACGATGCGGCCGACGTCGACGATCGGCTGGTCGTCGTCGATGTCGTGGTGGAGGGAGGTGCTGCGGACGTGGAGGTCGGCGCGGGCGCCGGGGCGGGAGCCGGTTCCGGCTGGGGTTCCGGCTGCGGAGTGGGCTCCGGTGCGGGAGCCGGCGCGCGCGTCGGGGTGACCGGCCGGTAGTCCGGCGGTGAGCCGTCGCCGCGTCCGAACACCCAGCCTTCGAACCCGCCGATCCGCACCCGGCTGGAGGTGATGCCGTTGGTGCTGTACGACCAGTTCCCGTCGCCGGACGACTGCCAGTACGACCAGGACGCGTCGCCCGGCGGGGTGTCCACGCACGACTCGGTGTAGCCGGGATCCTTGGCGGTGCCGACGGTCTCGTCGATGGTGGGTCGCCCGTCGATGCGGCAGACGAAGCCCGGGGTGTTGGTGGGCGGCGACCAGGAGAACCCGGCGCCCTGCAGCGCCGCGCTGCCCCGGGACGCCGCGGTCAGACCGGTGGCACAGCCGACCTGGACGCCGCCGCCGAGCCGTCCGAAGTCGATGACGACGGTGACCCCGTCGGCGGTCGGGCAGGCTGCGGCGACTGAAACTGCGGCGGCGGCACCGGGCCAGGTGAGGCCCGTCGCGCAGCACAGCACGACGAGGACGGCGGCCCACCAGGGCCGCCGTCCGTCGCGTCGGAGCGGTGCGGTCATCAGTGCTCGCGCGGGGCCCGGGGGCGACGACCGGCCACGACCAGACCGCCGCCGATCACGAGCAGGGCGAGCGCGACGCCGATCTCGGTGCCGGTGTGCTCGGTGACACCGGTGGACGCCAGGGTCGGGCGGGCCGGCGTGGCCGGGGTACGGCTCGTCGTGGTGCCGGTCGGCGTGACGACCGGGGCGGACCCGGTGCCGGTCGGGGTCTCGGCCGGCTGGGTCGGCTCGGTCGGCTCCGTCGGCTGCGTGGGCTCGGTCGGCTCGGTCACCGGGGCCTCGCAGGTGGGGGCGACGGGCAGCGCGGGATCGGCACCGGCGGCGGTCAGCTCGGCCAGCGCCGGGGTCCCGAGGCCGAGGACGGCCTGCACGGAGGCGTACTGCCACTCGCCGAGGTTGCCCTCGTCCAGCCCGAACTGGGCGGCGTCGGCCAGGCTCGCCGGGGTCCAGGCGATGGCGCCGACCTCGGCGGGGGTGAGCGCGGTGCCCGCCAGGGTGTCGCAGGTGACCTGGAGCCCGCCGATGAAGCCCGCCGCGGCCGCGGCCGAGTCCGGGGCGAGCGCGACGCCGAAAGCGTTCCCGGCCAGGCCGGTCGAGTTGGTGTTCCCGCCGAGGCCACCGTCCGCGCCCTGACGCGCGACGAGCCAGCCGGCGCCCGCGGAGACCGGGGCACTGTCGGCCGCCAGCCCACCGGCGACCAGCCCCTCGACGGCCAGCGCGGTGTAGTCCGGGTCGGCGGTCTCGCAGGTGCCGTCGTATCCGAAGCCGCCGGCGTTGTCGCCGGTGGCGCACTGCTGGTCGGCGAGCCAGGTCAGCGCGGTGCCCGGCACACCGGCCTCGGTGCGGCTGAGCGCGATCAGGGCGTAGGCGTGCGAGAACGGGTTGTCCCCGGTGCCGAACGAGCCGTCGGCGTTCAGCGTCGAGCGCAGCTCGGCGAGCAGGTCCCGGGTGCCGGCACCGTCCGGGAACGCGGTCGGGTCGGCTCCGGCGATCTGCAGCGCCAGCGCCAGCTTGGCGATCTGGGCGAACTTCGCGGGCGCGTCGGCAGCGGTGCCGATGTAGCTGGAGCCGGAGGCGAGCAGCGCGTCGGCGGAGCGGTCGATGGTGTCGCCGCCGACGCCGGCCGCGGCGAGCGCGTACACGGCGTCGACGGTGTGGCCGGGTGAGCCGTTGATCAGGCCGTTCCCGGCGTCGAGCTGACGGCCGATCCAGCCGGCCACCGCGGTGGCGCTGCCCTGGGCGGGTCCGTAGGCGGGCACGTCGACGCTGGTGTTGTCGCGGGGCGGCAGCGCGGTGAGGTCCAGGCGCGGCGGCGTCCCGGGGAACGACCCGTCGGTGTTCTGCTCGAACCCGACGACGCTGCCGACGGCGAGCGGTCCGCCGGCCACGCCGACCTGCGCCGAGGTCCAGGTGGTGGACGGCGCGCCGCCGGGGGTGCCGTCGACGGTGGCGAGCCACGGTGACCAGTAGGCGCCCGGGAACGCCTGGCAGTTCTCCGGGTTCGCGGCGACACCGTCGATGGCGCACAGATACGGCCCGAAACCGGTCGTCTCGGTGGTGATCTCGAACCCGGCGGCCTGCATGGCGTCGCCGATGGTGTCCTGCGGTCCGGTGGCGCAACCGACCTCGACGGCGTCGCGGGCCGGCGCGAAGTCGACGACGACGGTGACGCCCTCGTTGACGCCGCAGGCGGTGCCGGTGACGGCCGGCTCGGCGGCGTGCGCGGTGGTGATCGGGACGACGGTCAGGAGTCCGGCGGACAGGGTGGCGGCGGCGAACCGACGGAGGAACATACGGGCCTCTCGAGCACGGGCGGCGTGCCGGACGGGCCCGCGGCACGACGTCCGGCGGCGCGCGGCAGCGCACCGGGCCCGGAGGGACGGCCCGAGCTCCGCCCTGCAGTCCGCGACAGGGGTGGAGCGCTACTCACGTCCGGGGAGGCATTCCGACTGACGGCCCGGGGGCCGATCACGGTTGCGCGACAGTGCCGGAATCCGACCGGCTTCCCCTGCCCGGGGTGGGAAAACGCTGTGAGCCTAACCCACGGGCGCGGGACCACCGCACCGCGTGGGACCCGGCGAAACAGCGCCGTGAAAACAACAAAGCCCCGGACCGGGGTCCGGGGCTCTGCCGCACTGTGGAGGTGGCGGGAATCGAACCCGCGTCCAACGTTGCTTCCTGAGGGCTTCTACGTGCGTAGTTCACTGAGTCTCTACTCGACCCCATCGATCACGTGAACATGCCGATGTGACGGGCCCAGTCACTGTTGGATGTCCCGAACGTCCGCGTGACCCGGACGACCGGTGATCCCCCTAGTCGACGCCAGGATCCGGGCTGGGGGCAGGCCCGGTCTGACGGAGTCGCTACTCGCTCAGGCGGCGAGGGCGAACTCGCGCTGACTGTTGTCGGCGCTTGATTTTTTTGCGACGGGTGGTTAACGAGCTCATCGTCGCCTTCCTCGGCACGCTTCACCTCAGTCGACATCCGCTGTCGAAACCGATCACCCCCTGGGGGATGCCTGACCTCTTCCAGCCCTGCCATCGTACGTGGTGAACAACGATGGAAGCCAGCCGGTTGTTCCCGGGCGTTCACGCGGCGAGCCGCCTGGCCGGCCGAGCACCGTCGCTCCAGCCCCAACCTCGCGACACCTCCAGCCACCCAGCGACCGCTCCACCCAGCCGCAACGGTCGCGGAGTAGGCGAGGCTGTCGCTGAGTGCCGCGCATACCGACAAGCACCGTGCCAACTCAGTCCGCCGGCAGCACCGCGACCCCGGTCAGCCGCGCCGACAGGTCGAACAGCTGCCGCGCCATCTCCCGGTCCTGCGCCGCGCGGCTCCGGCTCTCCAGCCGCGGGCCGTTCTTCCCCGGTCCGATGAAGCTGTCGCCGGGCAGATCCTGGGTGGCCGCGTACAGGGTGGGTAGCGCCCCGTCCGCGGCCGTTGACGCGACCAGCGAGGTCAGCAGGTTCAGCGGTCTCCCGAGCAGGCCGTCGAAGTGCGCGGTCAGCCCGGTGGCGGCGTAGCCCGGGTGGGCGGCGAGGGCCCTGACGTCGCTGCCGGCCAGGTCCAGCCGACGCTGCAGCTCGGTGGTGAACAGCAGGTTGGCGAGCTTGCTCTGGCCGTAGGCGGCCCAGCGGTGGTAGCGGCGCCGCTCGGCGTTGAGGTCGGTGAGGTGGATGCGGCCCATCCGGTGCGCCTGCGACGACACGGTCACCACGCGGTCGGTGATCTGCGGCAGCAGCAGCGCGGTGAGCGCGAAGTGCCCGAGGTGGTTGGTGCCGATCTGCAGCTCGAACCCGTCGGCGGTCTCCCCCTCGGGGACGGCCATGATGCCCGCGTTGTTGACCAGGATGTCCAGCGGGCCGGACCAGCCGGCGGCGAAGGCCCGGACGGACGACAGGTCGGCGAGGTCGAGCCGCCGCACTTCGACGTCGCCGGTCAGGGCGCCGGCGACCCGTTCGCCCTTGCCGACGTCCCGGACGGCGAGGACGACGTGGGCCCCGACGCGGGCGAGTTCGGCGGCGGTGCGCTCCCCCAGTCCGTTGGAGGCGCCGGTGACCACGACGGTCCGGCCCTCCATCCGGTGGAGGTCCTGCGCGGTCCAGGCGGGCCGGGGTGCGGCGGTCATGTGCGTCCTGCTCTCGGGTCGTGGGGCGGGTGTGCCCTCTGACCCGACGAACGGCGCCGCCGTTTCGTGCCCGGCGCCGGAGATCTCAGGCGCGGCTGCCGGGCGGGCCGACGACGATCAGCGCGGTGAAGACGATCGCGACGGCGACCAGCGCGATGATCGCCATCCGGCCGGGGCGGGCGAGGACCGCGCGCAGCGCACGGTCGGCGGGCCGGGTGTCGGCCGGGTCGGTGCCGGCGGTGCGGCGCCAGTCGCCGTCCAGCCGGCCCCGCTTCTCCAGCCAGCGGTCCATCGGGATGGTGGCGAACGGCAGGATCGACGTCAGCAGGGTGACGGCGAGCAGGACGGGCGACCACCGCTGGTTCACACCGACGACGACGGCGACCACCAGGTAGAGCAGGAACACGAAGCCGTGCAGGCCGCCACCGATGGTGACGCCGAGGCCCCCGAGGTCGAGCGCGTACTTGCCGATCATGCCGAGGATCAGCAGCGTCCAGGTGATCGCCTCGGCGATCGCGACGGTGCGGAAGAGCCGGCGCGGGGTCCAGGTGTCGGTGGTGTTCATCGCTCAAGAGCCTAGGGGCGCCCCGACGCGGACACGCTGGTCAGCGACGTGAGGTCGGTCGCTCCGCGGACGCGGGCGGCATCGTCTCCGGCGCCCGGAACCACAGCGGCACGGTGGCCAGGACGACCGCTGCGCCGACACCCAGCGCGACGCCGAAGCCACTGGCGTCGACCAGCAGTCCGGCGACGATCGGTCCGACGACGGCCCCGATGTCGCCGGTCATCTGGTAGACGGCGAGGACGGAGCCGCCGGGCCGCCCGCCCATCACGTCGGCGACGACGGCCTGCTGGGCGGGCGTGATGAGCCCGGACCCGATGCCGCCGATCAGACACAGCGCGAGCAGCTCCCAGGTCTGGGTGCTGATGCCGATGAGGCCGAGCGACGCGGCGGAGACGACCAGTCCGAGGATCATCGGGGTCTTGCGGCCGACCTTGTCGACCCAGCGGCCGACGAAGGTCAGCACGGCGGCGTTGCCGATCGCGAAGACGGTCAACGCCCACCCGGCCATCGCCTCGCCGGCGTCGAGGACCTGGACGACGAACAGCGGGACCAACGCCATGCGGATCCCGAAGACCGACCAGCCGACGGCGAAGTTGGACGACAGCGCCGCCTGGAACGCGGGCAGCCGCAGCGTCTCCCGCAGGTCCACCTGGACGATCGTGGTGTCGCGCACCGGGTTCGGGATGTGGCGGAGCGAGACCTGCACCACGGCGGCGGCCATCACCAGCAGGACGCCGTAGCTGATGAACGGGGCGCGGATCGACCAGCCCGCGAGCAGACCGCCGATCAGCGGCCCGGAGATGCCGCCGATGAGGAAACCGGTCGCGTACATCGCCGACGCCCGGCCGCGCAGCGGCGCCGGCGTCACCCGGACCAGCAGCGCGAGACCGGAGATGGTGAACATCGCCGAGCCGATCCCGCCGGCGCTGCGGGCGATGAGCAGGCCCGAGTAGCCGGGCGAGTAGGCGATGGCCACGCTGGACGCGGCGACGATGAGCAGCCCAGCCAGATAGAGCGGACGCTCCGCGAGCCGCGCCAGCAGCTTCCCGGCGAACGGCGAGAACACCAGCCGGGCGAAGGCGAAGGCCGAGACGATGACGCTGACCGCGGCGTTGGAGACGCCGAAGCTCGCGGCGTAGGCGGGCAGCACCGGGGAGATGAGGCCGTAGCCGACGGCGACGAGGAACGCGGCCGCCACCAGCACGACGACCTCGCGGGGCATCGTCGGTGCGTCGTCGGACGGGAGCGCGAGAGCGGGATCGGCCGGTGCCGGCGGCTCCGTCGGCTCCGAGGCGTCGAACGGTGGTGGTGGCACTCGTTCGACACTACCCAGCGGGA
>JBQGEH010000026.1:0-3542 GCA_052039515.1 Nakamurella sp.
CGGCCGCGTGGCCGCCGCTGCGGCGCCGGCCAGCGACATCGCCGCCGTCGCGCTGGATCTCGCCCGTCGGGACGACGCCGATTCCTCCCGGCAGCACGCCCCGTTGCTGGCCGCGGACGACGCCGTGGTCATCGACTCGTCGCAGATGGAGCTGGCCGAGACCGTCGCCACCGTGCTGCGCCTGGCGGCCGAGCGGGGGATCACCCCGTGACGCGGGCGGATCCGCCCCGGGGCTTTCGCCGGTGGGTCCGGCTGGGCGGTGAGAACGACCCCACCCCGGACCAGGTCGGTCCGAAGGGGATGGACCGGGGACGCCGGATCGGCATCACCCTCGCCGCCGTGCTGTACCGGATGCGGGTCCGGGGGATGGGCAACGTACCGGCCGACGGGGCGCTGCTGGTCGTCGTCAACCACCAGAACTTCCTGGACGGCGCCCTGGCCTTCGGTGAGCTGACCCGCCGTTCGTCGTTCCTCATCAAGGCCGAGGCCGTGAAGGGCCCGCTGGGCTGGTTGCTCACGAACGTCGGGCAGTACGCCCTGGTCCGTGGGGTTCCCGACCGGGAGCCGCTGATGAAGGCGCTGGCCCAGCTCAAGGCGGGCGGCGTCGTCGGGATCTTCCCGGAGGGCACCCGCGGTGACGGCAACGTCGAGACCGTGTTCCCCGGCGCCGGGTGGTTGGCCGCGCGCTCCGGAGCGCAGGTGCTGCCGGTCGCGATCCGCGGGACCGCCCGCCCCGCCGGCGCCCGCCGCCGGCTCAAACCGCAGGTCGACATGCTCGTCGGGACGCCGTTCCGCGTCCCGCAGGGCGCCGGCCGGGCCACGGTCGCCGCCGCGACGGAGGAAGTGCGGGTCCAGCTGGCCGGTCTCGTCCGTACGCTCGACCAGCAACTCGCGCAGCACGAGGGGGCCGTGGCCCGCTCCGGACGGACGCAGGAACGATGACGACGCACGAGCCCGGCGACCCCGGCGAGAGCTGGGCCGGCGACGGCAGCTGGTCGGACGAGAGCGAGTTCACCGGCTGGGAGGACGAACTCGGCGACGACGCCGACGGTGCTGCCGGCGGGGCCCGGCTGCCGGTGCTCGCCGTGGTCGGCCGCCCCAACGTGGGGAAGTCCTCGCTGGTCAACCGGTTCCTCGGGCGCCGTGAGGCGGTCGTGCAGGACATCCCGGGCGTCACCCGGGACCGGGTCAGCTACGACGCCCTGTGGAACGGCCGGAAGTTCTCCGTCGTCGACACCGGCGGGTGGGAGCCGGACGCGGCCGGGTTGCAGCAGTCGGTCGCCGCGCAGGCCGAACGGGCCATGCAGTCGGCCGACGCCGTGCTGGTCGTCGTCGACGCCACCGTCGGGGCGACGTCGGCCGAGGAGGCGCTGGCCCGGGTGCTGCGCCGCTCCAAGGTGCCGGTGATCCTGGTCGCCAACAAGGTCGATGACGAGCGGCTGATGGCTGACGCCGCGGCGCTGTGGTCGCTCGGTCTGGGGGAGCCGATCCCGGTGTCCGCCCTGCACGGCCGGGGCTCCGGTGACCTGCTCGACGCCGTGTTGGCCGCGCTCCCCGAGGCGCCGATGGACCGGTTCGGCTTCGGTGGCGGCGGCCCGCGACGGGTCGCCCTGGTCGGCAAGCCGAACGTCGGCAAGTCGTCGCTGCTCAACAAGCTGACCGGCGAATGGCGGTCCGTCGTCCACGACGTCGCCGGCACGACGGTCGACCCGGTCGACTCCCTGGTCGAGCTGGACGGTGAGGTGTGGCGCTTCGTCGACACCGCGGGTCTGCGGCGACGGGTGAACCAGGCGTCGGGCATGGAGTACTACGCCTCGCTGCGCACCCAGAGCGCGCTCGAGGCGGCCGAGGTGGCGATCGTGCTGATCGACTCCTCCGAGCCGTTGTCCGAGCAGGATCAGCGGGTGATCTCGATGGTCGCCGACTCCGGGCGGGCCCTCGTCCTCGCCCTGAACAAGGCGGACCTGGTGGACGCCGACCGGCGGGAGGAGATCACCCGGGAACTGGAACGCGGCCTCAACCGGGTTCCGTGGGCCCAGCAGCTCAACATCTCCGCCGAGACCGGGCGGGGGGTGCACCGCATCGCCCCGGCGCTGCGGACCGCGCTGGAGTCGTGGGACCGGCGGGTGCCGACCGGCCGCTTGAACTCCTGGCTCGGGGAGCTCATCGCGGCGACGCCGCCGCCGGTCCGGGGTGGGCGGCAGCCCCGCGTGCTGTTCGCGACCCAGGCCGCGAACCGGCCGCCGACGTTCGTGCTCTTCACCACCGGTTTCCTGGAGGCCGGGTACCGCCGCTTCATCGAACGCCGCCTGCGCGAGGACTTCTCGTTCACCGGCTCGCCGGTGCGGTTCAACGTGCGGGTGCGGGAGAAGCGCGCCCGCAAGTAGTCACTGCTCGCCGCTGGTGCTGAACCCGGCTCCGCCGGGGCGCCGGTCGGTAAAGAATGCCGCTCTCGCTTCGCGAGAGCGGCATTCTTTACCGAGCCAGGCCGCACGGCGGTGACGCGGCGATCGTCTCCACCGCCGGAACTCCCTTTGTCCCGCACCTGCCGTCCCCCGGTCGGCATCGAGTGACGAACAATCCCCCGCGGGAAGGTTGTTAGCGAAGCGAAGGACTTGTTAGACTGGCTAACGATCCCGGATGGCAGCGCCGCCGTCCGAGAAGCCACCTGACACCCGTTCCGCTTCCCGAAGGATTCCCGTGCGCACTGTGCCCACGACCCACTCGGTCGCCCACGAACGGCGAGTGGCCCTCGGCCTGACGACCGTCGGCATCCTCGCCGCGATGCTCAACTCGTCCATCCTGCTGATCTCGCTGCCGGCCATCTTCGCCGGACTGGGCCTGGATCCGTTGGCCTCGCAGAACATCTCGTTGCTGCTGTGGATGCTGATGGGCTACCTGCTGGTCACCGCCGTACTGGTGGTCACCTTCGGTCGGCTGGGCGACCAGTACGGCCGGGCCAAGCTGTTCAACCTCGGTTTCGCCATCTTCTCGATCGGCTCGATCGCCTGCGCGCTGCTGCCCAACACCGGCACCGCCGGGGCCTGGGAACTCATCGGCCTGCGCATCCTGCAGGGCGTCGGCGGGGCCATGTTGACCGCCAACTCGGCCGCGATCATCACCGACACCGTCCCGGCCGACCGCCGCGGCTTCGCCCTCGGCATCAACCAGGTGGCCGGCCTGGCCGGCTCGTTCCTCGGCCTGATCATCGGCGGCGTGCTGTCCGAGTGGGACTGGCGCGCGGTGTTCTGGGTGAGCGTGCCGATCGGCCTGTGGGGCACCTACATGGGCTACCGGCACCTGCACGACGCCCCGAAGCCGGCCGGCGCCGCCCGCAAGGTCACCGTCGACTGGTGGGGCAACGTCACCTTCGGGTTCGGCCTCATCGCCATCCTGGTCGCCATCACCTATGGTCTGCAGCCCTACGGCGGGCACACCATGGGCTGGACCAGCCCGACCGTCGTGGGCCTGCTGGTCCTGGGCGTCGTGCTGCTGGCCGTGTTCGTGGCCGTCGAGATGCGCGTCGCCGAGCCGATGATGGA
>JBQGEH010000027.1:0-4798 GCA_052039515.1 Nakamurella sp.
CCGCCCCGGGCCGATCATTCACTGCAGGACGGTGCCGCGCGAGGCGATGACGTCCCGGTACCAGCCGAACGACTTCTTGCGGTAGCGGGCCAGCGACCCGCTGCCGTCGTCGTCGCGGTCGACGTAGACGAAGCCGTACCGCTTGGACAGCTGCGCGGTGGAGGCGCTGACGATGTCGATGCAGCCCCAGGTGGTGTACCCGAGGACGTCGACACCGTCCTCGATCGCCTCCCGGACCTGCACCAGGTGGTCGTTGAGGTAGGCGATGCGGTAGTCGTCCTCGACGGTCAGCTGGCCGTCCACCTCGACCAGCCGGTCCTTGGCGCCCAGACCGTTCTCGACGATGAACAGCGGCTTCTGCCACCGGTCCCAGAAGTCGTTGAGCACCACCCGCAGGCCCTGCGGGTCGATCTGCCAACCCCACTCCGACGCCTTCAGCGTCGGGTTGGGCACCCCGCCCATGAGGTTGCCCGGACCTGAGGCGGCCTCGGGATCGGCGCTCTCGCAGATGCTCATGTAGTAGCTGAACGACACGAAGTCGACGGTGTGCCGCAGGTCCTCGCGGTCGGCGTCGGTGATGTCGAGCTCGATGCCCTGCTCGCGGAAGGCCCGCAGCAGGTAGCCGGGATACGCACCGCGGCAGTGGATGTCGCCGAAGGCGTAGTTGTCGCGGTCGGCGAGCATCGTCGCGACGACGTCGTCCGGGTTCGGGGTGAGCGGGTAGATCGGCATGGCCAGCACCATGCAGCCGACCTGCACGCCCGGGATCATCTCGTGCGCCAGCCGGGTCGCCCGCGCCGAGGCGACGAGCTCGTGGTGGACCGCCTGGTACAGCGTCTGCGGCGACAGCTGGTCCTTGGGCGTGAGGATGCCGCCGGACATCAGCGGGGCGTGCAGCACCGAGTTGATCTCGTTGAACGTCAGCCAGTACTTCACCCGGCTGCCGTAGCGGTCGAACAGGACCCGGCAGTAGTTCTCGTAGAACCCGATGAGCTCGCGGCTGGTCCAGCCGTCGTACCGCTGCGCGAGGTGCAGCGGCGTCTCGTAGTGGCTGATGGTGACCAGCGGCTGGATGCCGTGCTTCTCGAGCTCGTCGAGCACCCGGTCGTAGAACGCGAGACCGTCCTCGTTGGGCTTCTCCTCGTCGCCGAGCGGGAAGATGCGGCTCCAGGCGATCGAGAAACGGTAGACGCTGAAACCCATCTCGGCGAACAGCGCGATGTCCTCGGCGTAGCGGTGGTAGAAGTCGATCGCCTCGTGCTTGAGGTTGTCCGGGGTGGGCCCGTCGGTGGGCGGGGCCATGATGCCCTGCGGCATGACGTCCTGGATGGACAGGCCCTTGCCGTCGGCGTCGTAGGCGCCCTCGACCTGGTTGGCGGCGGTCGCGCCGCCCCACAGGAACTCGGCGGGGAACGGTGCGGTGGAGCGGATCGTCTGGTGTGCCATGGGGTGTCCTTCTCAGATCTCGACGGTGAGGACCGGGCGGCCCTGGGCGACGGTGGCGCCCTGGACGGCCTCGACGGTGCTGACCGAGCTCAGCTGGGCGGTGTTGGTGACGACGACGACGGTGGTCGGGTCGTAGCCGGCGCGGGTGACGGCGGCGAGGTCGACCTCGGCGAGCAGGTCGCCGGGACGGACGTGCTGTCCGCGCTGGACGGCGGGCGTGAACCCTTCGCCGTCGAGCTGCACGGTGTCGATGCCGATGTGCACGAGCACCTCGACGCCGCTGTCGGACTTGATGCCGTAGGCGTGGCCGGACGCCATGGTGGTGACGACGGTGCCCTCGATGGGGGAGAGCACCCGGGACTCGGTGGAGACCAGACCCACGCCGTGGCCGAGAGCGCCGGAGGCGAACACCTTGTCGGGGATGTCGGACAGCGCGACGACCCGGCCACCGACCGGGGCGGCGAGTTCGACGGTGCGGGTCAGCAGCGCGGTGCCGCCGCCGTTCGTCGGGGCGGTCGCGACGGCGTCGGCCGGCTCGTGGTGGGCTTCCGGCGCCGGGTCGAGAGTGGTGTCGGCGGCGGGCTTCTCGCGGTCGACGAAGAGGAAGGTGAGGGTGAAGCCGATGACCACGGCGACGCCGCAGCCGATCAGCTGCAGGGCGAAGTTGCCGATCGAGGTGGTCGCCGACAGGCCCAGGATGGACGGGAAGACGAAGGCGTTGGCGGCGCTGCCACCGGCGGCGGCGATGGCGCCACCGATGGCACCACCGGCGATGCCGAAGTAGAAGGGCTTGCGCAGCGGCAGGTTGACGCCGTAGATGGCGGGCTCGGTGACGCCGGCCAGGAAGCCGGAGAACGACGCCGGGCCGGCGACGGCGCGGCGGGCGGCGTTACGGGTGCGCAGCATGACGGCCAGGGCCGCGGCGGACTGGGCGAAGATGGCGGCGAAGAGCGGGCCGACGAGCAGCGAGTAGCCCTGGGTGGCGATCTCGTTGGTGATCAGCGGGACGAAGCCCCAGTGCAGGCCGAAGAGCACGAACACCTGCCAGAAGCCGCCCATGATGCCGCCGGCGAGCCACGGCACCGCGGCGAAGACGTTGTTGATGCCGGCGGAGATGCCGTTGGCGATGGTGGTGGTGATCGGGCCGACGGTGATGAGGATGAGCGGCACCATGACCAGCAGGGTCAGCAGCGGGACGGTGAAGTTGCGGATCGCGCCGGGCAGCACCTTCTTCAGGAAGCGCTCCAGGTAGCCCTGGATCCACACCGCGACCAGGATCGGGATCACCGAGCTCGCGTAGCTCATCATCACCAGCGGGATGCCGAAGAAGCGGACCTCCTCGCCGGTGTTCAGCGCGACGATCGACGGGTAGACCAGCGCGCCGGCGATGGCCATGGCGGTGAACTGGTCGGCCCGGAACCGCTTCGAGGCGGTGACGGCCAGGAAGATCGGCAGACAGAAGAACAGGGCGTCGGCGGCGGCGTTGAGCACGGTGTAGCTCGGGGACGCCGGGTCGAGCCAGCCGACCTGGCTGAACAGGCTCAGCAGGGCCTTGAACAGGCCGGCGCCGGCGATCGGCCACAGCAGCGGCTGGATGAGCGAGCTGACCAGGTCGATGAAGCGGTTGAGCAGGTTGCCGGTGGCCGGCGCCGGGGTGTCGTCGGAGTCGGCGTGGCCGGTGAGCCTGGTGAACTCCGAGTGCACGCCGCCGACCTCGTTGCCGATGACGACCTGGAACTGGCCGCCGGCCCGCATCACGGTGATGACACCGGGCAGCTTCTCGACAGCGTCCTTGTCGGCGAGCTTCTCGTCCTTCAGGCGCAGCCGCAGCCGGGTGGCGCAGTGCGTCGCGCTCGCGACGTTGCCCACCCCGCCGACCCGCTCCATGATGTCCCCCGCAAGGGACCGGTGATCCAGTGCCATGTCGACTCCTCGTCGGTACCGCTGTGTCCGAAAAGATGGATGGGAATGCCGCGCGCACCGGTCCCGGACCCGTTTCCGGGCACAAAAAAAGACCTGAGACCCGCGACGTCGTCGCGTTTCTCAGGTCTTGCCTCGTTGCCGAGTCACAATCCTGTGGACCGGTGAAGATCCTCGATCACCGTAGCGGGGGGCGGGTGTCCGCGCAAGACCCTGGTGGGGATCTGCCCGGGACAGGTCGCAGAGATGTTGTCCCGCAGGGGATCCGGGTGCGCGGGACGCGACCACCGAATGCGCCGGCCGTCGTGACGACGGTCGGGTGAGGACGTGGATCCGGCGGCACCCCGACGGGACCGGCACCCGGTGATACGGGCGATCGACCCACCGTGGCCCGCGGATCGAAGGTGGACGGGATCGGGTCCGGTCGACCCCGACGCTGATGGACGACGGTGTGGACCCGCCACGACCTCGCCGCCGCCGGATACACCCTGCTGTGCTTCGAGGACCTGACCTACGGCTGACCCATGGGGCAGGATGAGGGACCGTGACAGTCTCGATCACCGTCCTCAACGGCCCGAACCTCAACCTGCTCGGCACCCGGGCACCCGAGGTGTACGGCTCCACGACGCTCGCCGACGTCGAGGACCGGTGCCGGGCTGACGCCGAGCGGCTCGGATTGGCGCTGGTGTTCCGGCAGTCCAACCACGAGGGCGAGCTGATCGACTGGATCCACGAGACCGGGGCGGCGGTGCGCCGCGGCGAGTCCATCGGTGCCGTCTACAACCCGGGTGCGCACACCCACTACGCCTACGCGCTGCGCGACGCCATCGAGGCCGTGCAGCTGCCGGTGGTCGAGGTGCACATCAGCAACGTCCACGCGCGCGAGGAGTTCCGGCACCACTCGGTCATCTCGCCGGTCGCCGCGGGCGTGGTGGTGGGCTTCGGGATCGTCGGCTACTCGCTGGCCATCACCGGCCTGCACGAGCGCAGTCGCAGCCGCTGACCCGCCGCCCGGTTGGACCGGCACCGCACCGGTGAGGCACCCTGGTGCGCATGGGAAGGCACCCTCTCGGCGGGGACCGATCGGTCCGTCTGGTCACCGGACCCGCGGTCTGGGGGGTGCTCGGGCCCGCCGTGGCCGGCCGCACCGACGTGGTGGCCGCGGTGCCGTCGGTCGGTGAGGACGCCGACCGGGTGCTGCCGCTGTGGCGGGGCTGCACCCTCATCGTCAACGCGTCGCCGGACGCCCTGCGGCGCGGGGACACCGACGCAGGCGTGCTGGTGCGCTGGCAACGCGCGGGGGTGCAGGTGCACTCCCTGGAGAACCTGAACGCGACGCTGGTGCTCGCCGGCGGCTCCGACCCGTTCCTGGCGACCGGATCCGTCGACGCCGCCCCGCGGGCCCGGCGGCAGCGTTTCGAGGCCGCACTGT
>JBQGEH010000028.1:0-8050 GCA_052039515.1 Nakamurella sp.
GCGGGCGGCGGTCAGCTCGTCGGACGCGAGCCCGTCGGTGGCGTACTGACGCAGGATCTCCAGCATCCGGTAGCGCGGCGGGGTGGTCGAGCGGTCGACGGTGAGCAGTCCGGCGTCCACCAGCTGCAGCAGCGCCGACACCGGCCGGACACCGTCCTCCAGCGCGGTCGCGGCGGCCAGGTCGAAGCCGCCGACGAAGACGCCCAGCCGCCGGAACAGCCGGGCGGTGTCCGGCCGCAACCGGTCCACGCTCCACCGGATGGCCGCCGCCATCGCGTCCCCGCGGTGCCGGCCGCCGCCGGTGTCGGCGTCCAGCAGGGCGAAGCGGTCGTGCAGGCCCTCGGCGATCTGCTCCGGGCTCAGCGCCCGGCACTGCGCGGCGGCCAGTTCGACGGCCAGCGGCAGCCCGTCCAGCGCCGCGCAGATGTCCCGGACAGCGGTCAGCGCGGCGTCGTCGGCGGCGTCCGGGGCGAGCCGGGCCCGGTCGGTGAACAGCGCCACGGCGTCCCGCACCGGATCCAGCGGCCGCACCTCGACGACGGTCTCGCCGTCCACGTCGAGCGGCACCCGGCTGGTGGCCAGCACCCGCAGGTCCGGGCACGACCCCAGCAGGGTGGCCACCAGGTCCGCGACCCCGGGGAGAAGGTGCTCGCAGTTGTCCATCACCAGCAGGGCCTGCCGCCCGGCCAGCGCGGCGGGCAGCGTGTCCGGGCCGCCGGCCAGGGTCAGACCCAGCGTCGTCGCCACCGCCTGGGCCAGCAGGTCCGGCTCGGTGAGGGCGGCCAGGTCGACGAACCACGGGCCGTCGGCGTCGTCCCGGGTGCCCGCGACCGCGATCGCCAGCCGGGTCTTGCCGGTACCGCCGATGCCGGTGAGCGTCACCAGCCGGCGGTCCGCCACGAGCGCCGCCACCTCCGCCGTCTCGGCCACCCGCCCGATCAGCGTGGTCAGCGGGCGCGGCACCGCCCGCGTCCGACGGGCGGCCGCCGGGGCGGGTGCCGGCACCGGGTCGAGATGGTCGCGCTGCTCGAGGATGTCGCTCTCCAGCCGGCGCAGGCCCGGTCCCGGGTCGAGCCCGAAGTCGTCCCGCAGCGTGCGGCGGGCGGTGCGCAGCGCCTCCAGCGCCTCCGACTGCCGGCCCGCGCGGTAGAGGGTGCCGGCGTACAGCTCCCAGACGTCCTCCCGCTCGGGGGCGGCGTCGAGCAGGGCTGCGAGGTCGCCGAGGACGGCGCCGGAGCGGCCGGTGGCGGCCAGCGCCCGCAGCCGCAGGAGCTCCGCGGTGGTGCGCAGGTGTTCCAGGCGGGCCACCTCCGCGGCGACCGGTCCCCGACGCGGGACGCCTTCGTAGGCCGTCCCGGTCCACAGCGCCAGGGCCGTGTCCGCGGCGGCGGCGGCGTCGTCGGGACGCCCGGCGGCGACGGCACTCTCGGCGTCGGCCACCGCCTCGCGGAACGCGGTGGCATCGGCGGTGACCTGCTGCGGGTCCAGGCGGTAGCCGTTGGCGAGCCGGGCGAGGACACCGCGGCGGTCCGGGTCCAGCGCCCGGCGCAGCCGGGACACGTAGGCCTGGATGCTGTTGGCCGCCGCGGCCGGCGGGTCGTCGGGCCACAGCAGGTCGGTGAGCTGGGTGTCGGAGACGACTCCCCCGCCCGCGGCGATCAGCGCCGCCAGCACCTGACTCTGCAGGCCCGTGCCCACCTCGACGTCGTGGTCGTCGCGCCGGACCCGGAGCGGTCCCAGCACCCGACAGTGGATCGTCATGTCCACACCTCCCGCCACGCACCG
The DNA here is from genome assembly GCA_052039515.1 of Nakamurella sp. Classification (GTDB taxonomy): domain Bacteria; phylum Actinomycetota; class Actinomycetes; order Mycobacteriales; family Nakamurellaceae; genus Nakamurella. The sequence goes on from JBQGEH010000028.1 coordinate 1,786, forward strand.
TAGCGGCGCCTCCGACGGGTGTCAGCCGAACGGGCGACATCGTCGATCATGGGCCGCTGCCGCCGGGCTCACCGCCGGGCGGGAGCAGGCGTGCGGGTGGCCCGGTCAGGACGTGGACGGGCGCGGTCGCGGTGTGCGACTCCGGGACGGAGCGCCTACTGCTGGTCCGTCGCGGGAGGCGGAGGTTCGCCGGTGTGCTCCGGCGGTTGCATGCGTCGTCGACGGAAGGTGAGCGCCGCGCCCGCGCCGACGGCGGCGAGACCGGCCAGGGCGAGCGCACCGAGCGGCGCTCCGGTGTAGGCGAGAGGGTTGCGCGGCGGAGCAGCGGCCGCCGGGGGTCCGGGGCGCCCCGACGTCGGCGCCGCCGGCGCTGTCGTGGTGGATCCGGGACCCGCCGGGTCGCCCGTCGGTGACGGGTCGGAGGTCGTCGGAGTCCCGGGGTCACTCGGTGGAGCAGGCGTGGTCGGTGCCGTGGGGTCGGTGGGTGTGGTGGGTGGACTGCCGAAAGCCATCACGAGCTGGTTGCGTGCGGCCGGCTCGGCCCAACGGGCGAGCACCACCTCACCGAAGCCGATGACGTCACCCCAGGCGCGATCGGTGGAGCGCCAGCTGCGGGTGGTGCGGTCGTAGGTCATCACCCGACCGTCGGGGGTCCGTGTCCAGGCCTGTTCGGGGCGGCGGCGGGCCACGTCGGTGGGGGTGCCGTACTCGACGCGCACCTCCGAGAGCAGCGGCGCCGCAGCCGCTCTCGCGGGAACCGGGGAAGCGCCGGCCGGGTGTGCGGTGCCCACGATCGCGGTGACCGAGGCCAGGGTGGCGGTGGCGGCGGCGGCTCCGGACCCGACGAGGAAGCTGCGGCGGCTGAGCTGGGCGGTCACGGCTGTGCCCCGTCGACGATCGTGCCGATCCAGTTGAGCAGGTTGCTGGTCTCGGCGAAGACACCCTTGCCGATCATGATGATCTGTCCCTGGGGTTCGTTGGGGTCGAAGGCGAACAGTCCGGCTTCGACGAGATCGGACAGCGCCGCGAGCGTGTTGGCCGAGATGACCAGCCCGTCGGCTTTGCCGTCGGACAGGTCGCGGTAGCCCTTGTTCCAGATCCCCGCGTACACCGCTGACAGGACGAGAAAGCAGACACCCCAGGTGACGTCGCGGGTGAGCTGCCACTTGGCGCCGTCGGCGGGCATGAACGGGGGCACGTAGGACAGCGCCGTGATGTTGCCGATGATGGGCAGGGCCTGCAGGGCCCAGAAGGTCCAGTCCTTGTCGCCGAACGGGCCGCCGGCCTGCCCGACGGCGGCGCCGAGGGCCCAGTTGGCGGTGTCCACCCCGATGTCGGTGACCGACCAGAACTGCGGGAGACCGGGGATGGCGCTGCCGGCCTGGGAGACGGAGTAGTACAGGCTCGCTTCGTCGACGGCCATCGCCAGGGTGCCGCTGAGGAACCCGGCGATGCCGAGCAGGATGGCCCGGGCTTCGCCGTTGTCGGTGGCCGGGACGGTGGGGTTGCCGGTGACGACGTCGAGCAGGATGGTGCTGGGCACGGCGACGAGCATGCAGACGAGATCCAGGACGGTGAGGTCGTCGCCGCGGGTGATGGCCTTCCACAGTTCGGACAGGAACGGGATCTCGATGGGCGTGTCGAGCCAGGCCAGGATCTGGTCGAGGACCCCGACGATGAGGTCGAGGATGGCCTCGGCGATGTCGGCGCCGAAAGCGATGAGGTCGTCGGCGACGAGTTCGAAGGTGGTGAGGACGTCGGTGAAGGCGGTGCCCGCGATGGATTTCGGGTTCGTGAATCGGCCGGCGGTGGCACCGACCTGTGTGCGTAACCGGCCCGGCAGGGTGTCGAAGGTGGTGGACACCGCGTCGGACCCGGCGGTGAGGAACTGCTTCCACGCGCCGACGATGACGTCGGCGTTCCACGTGGCCCCCAGCGCGGTGCTGCCACCGGTGCCGGTCAGCGCGCCGGTCTGTGCGCCGGCGGCGTTCTCCTTCAGCTTCTGGTGCATGTAGGTGCACTGGGTGGCGTTGTTGTTGCCGCCGTAGTTGTAGGCGGCGTTGGGGTCGCCGTTGCCGGCTGTGGTCTGCCCGGCGGTCTGCCCGGCCAGTGTGGAGCCGACGCCGTTCAGCTGGGTCTGGCCCTGGCCGGTGAGCTGAGCGAAGGTGCCGGTGACCGAGGCGAGGGTGAACCGGGTCTGGAGTTGTTGGACCGTGCCGGTGCCGCCGTCGGGATCGGTGATGGCTTTCCTGATCACCGCGTGATTGGCCAGCATGTTCTCCCAGCTGAACAGCGCCGAGAGGAACTGCACGACCCGGCGCAGGTCGGCCTCGGCGTCGGCCAGGACGCTCTTGAAGAAGCAGCCGACCACGGAGACCGCGTCCTCGAGGGAGGTCACCACGTCGGCGTAGATGTGCGCGGCGTCGTCGGCGGCCGTGTCGATGGTGTGGATGGTGAACTGCGCGGCGTCGTCGACCGCGGACCAGGCGTGCTTGACGACCCTCTCGGTGCCGCGGAGCACCTTGTCGAAGAACGAGCCGATACTGCCGAGTTCGATGGCGCTGACGTCTCCGGCGGAGGCGGGGGCGGACGGGTCGTAGGCGTCGGAGAAGGTGACGACGCCGGGAACCGAGAGATCGATGGTGAACATGGCGTTCGCGCCGCCCGCCGCCTGGTACGGCCGGAGGGTGGGTTCATCGAGCGCGGCCGAGTAGAGGGTGTTGGCGATGACGGCGCCGGGACGGACGTACCGGTTGGTGCGGGAACCGGTGAGGCCCGGTGCGGTCACGGCGGGGCTGACCGTGCCCATGGTGTTCCGGATGGACTGGGCGATGTCGTCCAGGGCGGCCGGGTCGGCGGTGTAACCGGCGGCGATGAGGGGGGTGCCGTCGTAGGAGGTGGCGGTGTCGAGGTAGATGACGCCGGGGACCGGTGCACGGAGGCCGGTGTCGTCGGTGGGGGTGGTGCCGCCGAGGGTGGCCAGGGTGGTCAGCTGCTCGTGGTCGGGGTAGATGACGATGGTCTCGTCGGGGGCCATGAAGTTGGCCCACACCCGTAACGCGGGGCAGCTGAGATCCTGATGGCCGTCGGGTGAGGTGGTGTCCCACGCATCGACGGCGATGGTCAGTTCACCGTCCTGGTCACTCACCAGCCACGCCGGTGTGTCCGGGCCGATCGCGACCGGCGCGCCCTGGTTGACGAGGGTGAGCGCTTCGTCGGCCCAGATCTTGAGCGCTTCGCCGACGCGGGCGATGCCGAGCTCGTCGCGCACCTTCAGGGTCACGCGGTAGGAGGTGTTGTCTCCCTGGGCGACCCCGTTACCGGGGTAGGTGAAGTCCTCCACGATGAGTTTGCTGCTGACCTCGAACTCGCGGATGACGGTGGCCATGTTGACGGCGTAGACCTCGGAGAGGCTGTAGAAGTACACGACTCCGTTGTGGACACCGGCCTGCACGAACAGGATCGTGTCGGCGCTGGGCACTTCGTAGGTGAGGACGTCGTTGCCGGATGACGCGGTGTCGACGGCGAGGAAGGTGGGGACGATGTCGTTGCCGTCGCCCTGGTTGGCGAAGTACAGCACCCCGTCCTCGTTGAGCAGGTCGGTGGTGATCGGCGAGCCGGTGTCCACGCGCCACCGTTCGTCGCCGGTGGCGGTGTCCAGGGCGTAGAGGATGCCGGCGGTGTCGGCGACGCACACGGTGTCGCCGACGGTGACGGGTCGCTGAGCGTCGCCGGGACCACCCAACGGGTGTGACCACAGCTGGCTGCCGTCAGCCGGGTTCAACGCGACCACGGTGTTGCCGGTGGGTACGTAGACGCCGCTCACGTCGACGGCGAGGTCGCCGGTCAGGGCGGCCGGAAGGGTGGCGGTCCACGACGGCGTGGTGTCCTGGCCGGTGCCGGTGAGGTCCACTGCGGCGACCACGGTCAGGCCGCTCCACCCGGCCGCGGTGTGGGCGATCAGGTCGGCCAGCGCCGGGGTGCTCATCCGGACCAGAGCGGCGTTCGGGTCGTTCGGGTTGGCGAACAGCGCAGTGGCGTACTGGGTCGCATCGGTGACCGCACCCCAGATCAGCTGGCCGGCGGTGGCGTCGATGGCGACACCGACGCAGACCCCGCCGTCGTAGGGCACGGGGCGGGTGAGGAATCCGGGGCCCGGGAAGGCGCCGGGTGCCGATCCGACGAGGGTGCCGTCGGAGGTGTCGACCACATGGAGTTCCAGCTCGGTGTCGTCCAGCACGGTGGCGGAGGTGACCCCGACGTACGCCCGGTCGACGGTGACGGTGACCGCGTTGGCGACCACCGCGTCGGCCCATCGGCTCTGCGTCCGCGCGTCGTACGTCCAGCCGACCTGGCCGGTCTGCACGTCCACCGACTGCAGCACCGCTGCCGGTGCGTCGACGGAACCGTTGGCGGTGCACACGATCCCGGTGGGCGCGTGGGACGGCCCGATGGGAGAGGAACCGGGCACCGGGTACACCCACACTCCGGTGGCCAGCGGCGGCGCGGGTAGCGGCGTGACGACGACCGCGGCGTTGCCGTTCGCGAAGCATGGACCCGCTCCGGTGACATTGCGCGGGAACAGTCCGTCAGGGGTCGACGGGTCGGCACCGGCGCCGGTGAAGTTGAGCAGTACCTGCAGGTCGTCCTCCGTGCCCGTCAGGGTGACCCAGCGGAAGGCGGAGATCTCGGCGTTGCTCCGGGTCTCGTTCCACACGCGCATGTCGTACATCAGTCCGTCGATGCCGGTGCCCTGGCCCACCCGGCCGGGGCCGATGAAGGTCAGCCCGGCCTCGGGCGTGGCCTGCGAGGTCACCAGCGTGTAGGTACCGGGGCAGGCGACTCCGTCCTTGTAGAAGGTGGCCACGTCACTGTCGAAGACCAGCGCCACGTGGTGCCATCGGCCGTCGGCGATGACCCGGGTGTCACTCGAGGTGTAACTGTCCCCCGCCCACGCGAAGGCGAGTTGTTGACCGCCGACGTAGGTGAACGTCAGGTTCGCCCGCGTCGCGATGGTGGAGATGCTGAAAAGCACTTGAGGGCCCGGGTTGTCGTCTCCGGCGGTGATCTGGACCCAGCACTCCAGGGTCAGACCCGAGCTGGAGACGGCGACCTCGGTGACGACCTCGACGTTGTCGGAGGCGCCGCCGGACAGCGACAGCGCGCACGTCGGCTGCGGGGTGTCGATGTCGATGATCGTGGTGTCACCGAAGAGGGCACCGGTCGCTCCGCCCACGTCGTTCACCGTGGCGTCGGTGGCTGCGTCGAAGGACACCGAAGCGGTGAGACCCGTCGTCGAGGGGGCGGTGGTCCAGCGGCTGTCAGCGATCTGGTCGGCGTCGCGCGGCACCGACCAGACCCGCATGTTCCACATCTGCCCGAGGAACCCCTCGGTGCTGCCCAGCCCGGCACCGAGTTGCAGCTGCCCACCCGCGGTCTGTCCGGTCGGGATGGTGAAGGTCTCACCGGTGCTGACGCCGTCCTTGTAGAACGTGATCGTGCCGTTGAAGAACACCGCTGCGACGTGGTGCCACTGCCCGTCGGTGACGGGTGTGGTGTCGCTGGAGGTCCAGCTCTCGGCGTCGCCACTGGCGCTCCAGTAGACGCTGAGCTGGTCGCCGCCCACGCTGAGCCGTGGAGCCGCACCGGGCCCGCCCTGCCCGAGCAGGATCGTCTGCGGGTCCTTGACCGAAGTCCGGATCCATCCCTCCAGCGTGGCCGCCTCACTGGACACCCCGGCGCTCCACGCACCGCCCACCGTGGCGTACCCGTTGGTCTGCCGGAAGTTGAGCACCGATGCGGCGGTGTCGCCCAGTTCCGTGCGTCGTGGCCTAAGCCGGTCCGGCCGCGCCGGTATCGCTGTCCGGTCGAACTCCGGTAGCAGACCGGGGACCGTGGTCGGGAGGGCGTACACGTCCTCGACGCGGAGTACTTCGAGGCGCGGCTGGCCCACTCTTCCCACCGGGTTTCCCTGTCCACTCGGTCCCCGGACCGGGTACGCCCGGTCCACCCCAACCGAAGGGACTTTAGGTTAGGAATGTCGTCATCGGAAGGGCCCGACAGGTCCGCGGGGTCAGGACGCGGCCGGGTCGGCTGACATGGTCACGGCGTGGTCGCCCCGACCCACCGGCACCGGCTCCGACAGCCGGGCATCCGCCGACGGTCCGGCGCCGCCGACGGAAGGAGATAACCAGTATCGAGACCGAGGAGGAAAACCGTCTCGATCACAGTCGAGCGAAGACACGGGATGCGCTCGCGTCTCACG